>JAQZAX010000057.1 GCA_029239455.1 Anaerocolumna sp. | reverse complement strand
TTAATACAGGAAGCAAATACGATAGTATCAGCGCCACGCTTAACCATTTCAGCAGCTCTTGTTACAGCTTTTTTACCTGGACAGCCGCCACAAGTGTTAACTCCAACTAACTCAATATCTTCTTCAATGCCATCAAAAGCACATTTTTTTTCTTTCATTACCATAAAACAGGTAGAACCTGGGCACATATCTTCTGTTTGCATGCATCTGATCAAACCAACTTTCATAACTTAAACTCCTTTTATAATTATTAATGGGATGGGACTAAACATATTATAATTATACATGGGTTTATTCATATTTTAAACTATTATATTTTGGATATAGAAACTTTATGTTACTAGGTACCGCGAGGTGTTTTGTGTAACAAAACCCGAGAACTTCATGCGCCAAAGTGCTCTTTTTGCACTTTGTGTGCATCAATTGTTGCTATGAAGCCGTAAGGCTGAATAGTAACAACTTTATGAAGAAAAGAGGAGTGGCCATTGCTTTATAATTAATAAAATTATGAAGCAATGGCCATATTTATGAAAGGGTGTATTCTATGTTAACAAGGGAGGGGGTCCTTGATTGATACTTATATCATAAATCTAAAATGTGTTTCATTTGTGACTGAATCTTGATAAATTTGTGAATTCACAATAGTATAAATTCTAATAGATATTTGGGAATGCTTCGGGTAAAATAAAGTGAAAAATAAAGTGAAAAATAAAGAGAAAAATAAAGTGAAAAAAGTAGCAACCCTTCTTGACAAAACTAATAGCATTAGTTAATATACTAATATAATTAGTTATTGAGCTAATGAATTGAATTGGAGGTATGTTATGAGAATAATTAAAAAAGGATATATCTATCAACTGACGTTTATGCCGCGTTCTTTTCCGGTAAATGCATACATCATAGAAGAGAAAAATAGTTTAACCTTAATAGATACAGCGCTTCCATACAGCTATAAAGGAATTCTATCTGCTGCAGAGAAAATTGGTAAGCCAATCGAGAGGATAATACTAACCCATGCCCATGATGACCATATTGGTGCTCTAAAAAAGTTAAAAGAAATGCTCCCCAGTGTAAAGTTATATATTTCTCAAAGAGATAACCGTCTGTTGCAGGGAGACATTTCTCTAGATGCAGGAGAAGCAAACTTGCCAATCAGAGGAGGAGTGCCTAAGAGTCCTATAGTTCCTGCAGATATTTTACTAAATGATGGGGATCAGGTGGAATCATTGCTCTCAATATCAGCGCCTGGTCACACACCTGGGTTAATGGCATTTTTAGATACCCGCGATAATGCACTTGTTGTTGGAGATGCCTTACAGGTGAGAGGTGGCATTGCAGTAGCCGGTGATATTAAAATTATGTTTCCATTTCCGGGATGGGCTACTTGGAATAAGCAATTGTCAATCACCAGCGCCCGTAAATTACTTGGGTTTCAACCTTCCCTTTTAGCGTGTGGACATGGTAGAATGATAGAGAACCCGGAAGAATTCATGAAGAAAGCAATTACAAGGGCTCAAAACAAAATAGATAAAATAAAAAGTTAGTTTAGATAAAGAAATAGACAAAGAAACAGATAAAATAAAGTAAGCGAAATAAAACAAAGAAAAGGTAATAAAACAAAGGAAATGCAATAAAACAAAGGAAAGAGGTAACCTACATGTCTCCCAGAATTAATCTTGACAAAGAAGCTATATTAAGGGTTGCTGCAGAAATAGCGGATAGAGACGGATTAGATGCAGTAACCATTGCAACTTTAGCCAAGAAGTTAAATATCAAATCCCCTTCTTTATACAACCATATAAATGGAATGAGTGATTTGAGAAAACAATTAGCAATCTATGGAATAGAAGAATTATATAACGCGTTGATCAATGCAACCATTGGAATTGCAGGTGAGGAAGCAATTCATAGTTTTGCCAATGCATATGTTACATTTGCCAGGAACCATCATGGACTGTATGATGCAGTGACCCAAATATCGATGCAGAGTGATGAACAGCTGCAAGTAGCAGGCAGTAAAACGGTGGAGTTGGTATCCCGTGTTCTTGGTACCTATAAGTTGAATAAAGAAGATGAAATCCATACGGTAAGGGGATTAAGAAGCATGCTCCATGGTTTTGCTTCTATAGAGAAGAATGGCGGCTTTGGCATTCCTATCAATGTAGATGAAAGCCTGAGAAAAATGGTGGATACTTATCTACTTGGAATGCAATATTATAAAAAAGATGAGTGATGGAGGAACCTATGAACTTTCAGAAAATAACAGAGCGGATTTATTATCTGCCGGCAACAGAAGAAACCGACAGACCAATACTTGGATATATTAAAGGGACAAAACATTCCCTTATGCTGGATGCCGGTAATTCGCCTGCACATGTTGCCCTATACAATGCTGCCAGAGAAGAAATGGGATTCCAGACTCCAGATTATGTGGCAATAACCCACTGGCATTGGGATCATACCTATGGCATGTGTGCAGTAGAAGGTAAAGTAATTGCCCATGAATTAACCAATCAGCAGCTAAAAATTATGGCCTCTTGGAAATGGACCGAAGAAGCTATGGCAGAACGACTTCAAACCGGTGAGGAGATTGAATTCTGTGACAACTGTATTCGCCTTGAATACAAGGATCCCGGTCAAATAAGAGTTAAGACAGCTGACATTACATTTAATGGTGCAATTACAATTGATCTTGGAGATATACACTGTGAATTAATTCATATTGGCGGTCCCCACTCTAAAGATTCCGTTGCGGTTTACATCCCAGAAGAGAAAGTGCTGTTTATAGGGGATGCGGAAGGGCCCGACTATTATCATAATGATGGCAAATATGATAAAAATAAACTGCAGAAGTTTATGGAAGATCTGCAAGAGATTGATTTTGAGATTTATATGATGGGTCATGGCACACCTGATACCAAAGAGAACACAATAAAGTATTTAGAAGAAGAAATTAGTAAACTGTCTTAAAGATTGTCTGACGATGGGACCATAATTTTAATATAAATATTTACAAATACGAAAGGTAAAAGATTGAGAAATTTCCCCCTTTGTGATACTATTACTATATTATGAAACATATTTCTAATCAACATGGTATGAGATGTATTAGGAGGTTATTATGGGAAACAGAGCAGAGATTGTAATGGAACAAGTTCAGGAAGTGTGCGGTGAGGATACCTACATAAGTATAACCGAAAAATATGGAACAATTGACGGGAAAGCAAAACCGACCGCCCAGGGTAAGTATATTAAGAATATTCTAATGGAACTAAATGCTACCCAGGGGGAAGAAGTTTCTAAAAAGGTGATGCGGCCATGCGGCTATTACTGCATTACAAAAAGTACTTTGGAAAAGGCTAATAAATTATATAAAGATGCAAAACATAACATAGAAAACTTTCTGGAATTACTAAATACCAATGATCTTGCCGGAGGTAATCTTTATTCTGATAATGGAGATATTATGGTTGTTTATAATCAGTGTTATTGCGGCATCCCAAAGGCAACGAAGGACATGCCCGTCAATTACTGTGAGTGCTCTGTGGGATGGGTTGAGTGCCTGTTTAAATCTGTATTTGATAAAGACGTGATAGTAGAGAAAGTGCAGACGATTATAGGCGGTAGTGATAGATGTGTATTCCGTGTAAGTAATTTTAATTAAGATAGCGCAACATTTGCTTTTTCTTTTTGGTATGCTCCCGTTGGAATTTGGTGAAGTAATAATAATTAAGAAATAGTATTATGATACAAAAAACCAGGCACTTGATAACTTATATCAGGCACCTGGTTTTATTTTATATCATAAGAAAGTTCGACCAACTTCCCTATGACATAAAAAAGCCCTAGTACGCAAACTCTTATGAATAGTTAATTATAATAGGAACTATTCATAAGGGTTTACCACTAACTAGGCTTAGGACATCGGATTATACATCCCTTTACTCTCCATATACTTATATACGGATTCTCCGTGTTTTTGTTCTTCTTTTTGAATATGGTTCAGAGCATCACGAATGGCAGGATCTCTAAACTCAAATATTGCAGTATTGTAAGCAGCAGAGACAAATTTTTCAGTCATTAAGATATCGGAGCAAAGGTCTTTGTCCGTGGACTGTGAAGCAGAAAAGCTATTGGTAGATTGTAAGTTGCTTGAAGACGGTTGACTCTGCTGGCTAGAGGAACCGCTCTGACTACTGGAACTGCTCTGACTACTGGAACCACTCTGACTACTGGAACTACTACCGCTACCAGAACTACTCCCACTACCGGCACTATTCTGGCTCTGGCTGCCCATGGAAGAAAACTGTCCGCTAAGAATCTGATTAACAGTATTAAGATGTTGTTCTTCCTGTTTCATATTCGTATGGAATATATTCTTTAATTCTGGATCTGAAGCCATATTGGCATAATTAGAGTATTTTAGTACGCAAATTTCTTCGTCTTTCTTTTGGTCTTCAAGAAGATTTTTCTCTTTTGTTGTTAATGAAACATTAGTTATCATAATTTTGCACCTCCATTTTTTATTAGTATCTTCAAATTAATGAAAATTATTACATTAATTCTAAATAAAAGAAAACTTTTAGAAGCGATAGCATCGGTTCTTTTCAAATAGAATTTATTTTTTAATTTGAGGAATAATAAATACAATGGATGAATTATTACTTGGATGGAGGACAATAGTGTGGAAAGAAAAGAAAAAGGACTGTCAGCTTGGCAGCTTACGATGATGGCATTGGGAACAGTAATCGGAGGTTCTTTCTTCCTTGGCTCTTCGGTGGCCATTAAGGCGGCTGGTCCGGCAATTATAATAGCATATATATTTGGAGGTTTACTGGTTTATTTCATCTTGTTTGCACTATCAGAAATGACAGTCTTAAACCCGGACTCTGGTTCTTTTCGAACTTATGCAGCACATGCCTTTGGACCGGGAATGGGATATGTGGTTGGATGGGTGTATTGGACAGGTATGGTACTGGCGATGTCTAGTGAAGCAACGGCAGTATCTATTCTGGTAAAAGAATGGATGCCCCGTATTTCAATGCCGCTACTAGGAAGCGCTATTATAATTGTTGTTACCCTTCTTAATCTTCTTGGTGCTGATAAGTTAAGTAAATTAGAAAGTGGTCTTGCAGCAGTTAAAATATTTGCAATCATAGCATTTATTATAATTGCCTTACTCTTAATCATTGGAATTTTTCCTGGGACACCGGCAGTGGGAATCGGGGAGATGGCAAATGAGCCATTTATGCCTGGGGGTGTCATGAGTGTGGCAGGCAGTATGTTAATTGTAATATTCTCTTATGCGGGATTTGAAGTTATCGGTCTTGCTTCTTCTGAGGCAGATCATCCCAAAGTGACAGTTCCAAAAGCTATTAATTATACGGTATTTGGCCTTGTTGGATTATATATAATATCGGTTACTGTGCTTCTTACACTGATTCCAACAGCCGAACTAAATGAGGAAACAAGTCCAATGGTTGCAGCACTGAACCGCTATGGCATCGGATGGGCGGGCACTGCCATAAATATTGTTCTTATTACAGCGATTCTATCTACTATGCTGGCTGCTATGTTTGGACTTGGCAGAATGATGCGATCCCTTGCAGAGGAAGGACATGCCACAGAATGGCTAAAGGATGAGAAAGAGGTGCCCTATCGTGGTATCTTATTCTCGGGAACCTGCATGCTGGCGGGCTTGGGACTTGGATTTTTAGTTCCAAGAGTTTATCTGTTTCTCATAAGTTCGGGAGGATTTGCCCTTCTATTTACCTATGGAGTTATTACGGCGACCCATATAAGATTTCGTAGAAAAAACGGACGTCCCGATGGAAAATGCAGACTGTGTGGATTTCCCTATTCCTCTTTATTTGTATTAATCTCTATAGTAATAGCAATGATAAGCATGCCATTTGTTCCGGGACAAACGGCCGGACTCATAGCAGGCTTGGCTATGGTGGTTTTCTATAGCATGAGCTATTATGTTATGAAATATCTGAAAAATGTGCAGAAAAACAAATCAGCTAGAAATGTTACAAATTCAAATGAATACAGGGAGAATTTGTCTTTGGAATTTGCAGAGGAGTTAACAGAATTTAAAAGCAAATCTGGCAATAAAAATAATAACAGAGAAAAAGGAAAGAAGTAAAATTGTCAGAAAAATAGAATCTGGCAAGGATAAATTCATTTCGTTAAAGAATAGTAATAAATAAATTTATCAGTGGTCAGATTACGTTTTGCATAATTTATCTATTTGTGCTAAAGTAGTAATATAAAGTTCTATTTTGTGATTATTTTTAATCATGGATATTGAGAAACTCACTATCCATATACATAATTAAGGGAGATGACTTGATGATAACTGTATTAAATGGCCTTGATCTAAGAATTTTAGAGACAATCAGTCAATATATACATAATCCGGTTCTTGATAAAATTATGGTTGGACTTACTACTTTAGGTGATTCCGGGCTGCTCTGGATACTAATCGGAATAATTCTAATCATTACTAAGAAATATAGATATGTTGGAGTAATGGTGCTATGCGCTTTGTTATTAAACTTTATTATAGTAGATGGAATTTTAAAAAATATAATTCAACGACCCAGACCTTTTGAAGCAATTCCAACCCTAAACCTTTTGATAGAAAAACCTCTATCCTATTCCTTTCCTTCCGGGCATGCGTCCGCTGCCTTTGCAGCGGCGGGAATACTAATTTATGGATTTAAGAAATATAGATTCTATATCATTGCATTAGCAGGTTTGATGGCATTTACAAGAATATATTTAACGGTACATTACCCAACCGATATTCTGGCTGGAATGATAATCGGGCTGATTAGTTCAAGAATTGTGATTCAACTCTTTGAATATCAAAGAAAGAAAATGCCTGTTAATTCTTAAGTTAATCTGAAGTTACAGAAGAGAATTTTGTGACGTTGGAACTGATTATAGAAGGAAGCCTGTCTGGAATAGCCGAATAAGTAGGTTATAAAAGGAATTCTTTGAATGTAGATAGCTTTACATAACAGGAGGGTACCTCAGAATGAGTTATCGATTTTTTACAAATAAAGAGTGTGAATACTACCCTTGCCACGACTTTGAGAGAATTAATTGCCTGTTTTGCTTTTGCCCACTTTACTGTCTTGCAGAATGCGGCGGGACTTTTAAACTATTAGAGAATGGACGAAAAGATTGTAGCAAATGCATTCTGCCTCACACAGAGAATGGATATGATTACATAATTAACAAGTTACAGCATACGAACTAGCATTACTTTTGCTTAAAAAACAAGGAACACAGGAGGAAACTTATGGATGTCAATATATTATCCCAAGGAGTGGAAGAACTTAAAAAAGTAAAGGACAGCCTGATAAAATTAGATGAATATAAGAATGAAAACGATAGTTTAGTCCTTGAAGAAAACAGGCTTGAGAGAACTATAAAGGGAAAAGAAAAAGCAGTTTCTGACGAAATTGCAAGTACCGTTAGGAAACGTAAAGATGAGATTGATACAACCTATGATGAACAAATAGGTAAAATACAAAGTAGAAGTAAGAAAATTAAGAATAAGAAAGAGAAGTCGAAAAGTGTAAAGATTTCGGAACGTATTGAGGCAGAAACAGCAGATTTAAGAGAAGAATCCAGGCAGATGCATTTAGATAGTAAAAACATCTTTAAACAGGATAAAGTTCCAGCCATTTGCAACTCCAGGCTGTTCTATGCACTGTTTATGCCAAAGGGCTTAGGGGATCTGTTTATTTTATTTACAAGTCTTCTTATATTCTTATTAGCAATACCTTGCGGAATCTATTTCCTCCTAATTCCACAAGAAAAAGTTTTATACCTAATCTTGATTTATTTTATTACGGTCATTGTTTTTCTTGCGATCTATAAGGTGATTGAAAATAAAACGAAGGATAAACACAGAGAAGCAATTCGTCAGGTTCGAAAGATTCGAACTAATTTGATTATTAGTAAAAGAAAGCAAAACATAATAAAGAAAAGAATCAGGAAAGATACGGATGAAAGTGTCTATGGACTTGAGAAATTCGACGAAGAATTAAAGCAAACAGAGCAAGAACTGAGTACATTAGCTAATCAGAAGAAAGAAGCGTTGGCTGAGTTTGATAATACAACAAAAACGGTCATCACTGAGGAAATTAAGTCAAGATATCAGGAAGAGCTTACTGCTATTAAGAATGAATATGAGAGTGTTTGCTCCAAAGTGAAGTTAGCAGAAGAAAATATAAGAACTTTATCTCTGGAGATTGCAAGTAAATACGAAGCATATCTCGGGAAAGAATTCATGGTTCCAGAAAAATTAGATGAATTAGCGGAATTGATGACGCAAAATAATTTGGCGACTATATCAGAAGCAATTGCTGAATATAGAGGGACAGACGAATAAATATAGAAAGGGATACCCATAACGGTAACAGAATCAATTCTGTTTCGCTATTGGTATCCCTTATTTTTGTTCTGTTAATTGAATAAGTTGTATCACAAATTTAGAATATTTGTTAGTTTCGCAATTACCTACTAAGATTTGAGGGCCAAAAGCCTCAAAATTTATAAATGATGAATATATATACAACAGTATTCATTGAACAACAAAAATTTGGCTTTTGACCCTCAAATCCTACTAATATAAATTCCAGAAAGGTTAATCGCAGCTTAACTTATAAAAGCAATAATTAATTCCGGTACAGATATAGTCGGCAAGTATCATAACAATATTAAGCCTTGTAGTCTGTAGCAGCATATGATCTAGCATTCCCGAGAAGTTAACGATGCCGGTAATAAAGATGTCTCCTACCGGTGGGAGATTCTTATCAACTCCCGCTCCCGGCAACAAGGATCCTTCTCCAAGAGTAATATATCCAATATGGCTGGATTTGCCTAGGGAAGCATCGATGGCAATTACGAAGGAATCTGGATGATTCTTATAGATATGGCTCATGGTCTCTCCAAGATTTTTAGCATGCACCGGATTATCTAATGTTCCATATAACACAATATTCTTCTGCCTTTGCTTAGATAACTTATAGCCTACAATAGGACCAAGACAATCCCCGGTTGCTCTGTCCGAACCGATACAAAGTAGTACAATCTTTTTGTTCTTATATACATTTTTCTGTACCAGTTCTAATAAAGTCTTACTAAAATCATAGACAGAATAACGATCCATTGTATTAAAATAATATAGTTTTTTCTCCACATCTAACTCTCTATTCATCAATACCTCCTGATTACTTGTACTATTACATCCATATTCCACATTAGCTAAAGTATTACCTCAAATGTGAAAAATAGTCAGAATCTACTAATTAAAAATAACTCATAATTCACCAGCAGTTTTCCGTATCATAGGTGGAATGATTTGTATGGATAAGAAATGTAGCAGAAAACATAGAAGATTAGCGAATGAGGTAAATAAAAAAGCAAAATTATTATAAAAGCAGTCGTATGTTTTGACATAATTATTACTTTTCCTATGTTACGATTATGGGTAGTAATAATATTTTGACGTCTAAGACGACCGTTATTAGGAGGGAAGTTATCTATGGAGAATTCAAATAGCAAGTCTGATCTTATGAATGGGAGTGCAGTAAGACTGCCAAAGAATATAAGACAAATCGGATATTTTGGAGGCAGTAAGCGAGTTATTTATGTAGAAGATTACGTTATGACGTTTATGAAACAGCTGGCGCAGAAGGAACATTCTGGACTTAGAATAGCTGTTTTACTAGGACACTATGTACAGACGGAATCAGGCAGGAACCTCTTCATAAAGGGTGCCGTAGAGATGAATGAGTCAGATTTAAATCAAGAGACTGCATTTTCTGATGAAGGATGGACAAGTGTATACGAGAATATAAAAAGATATTTTACGGATGTTGAAATTGTTGGCTGGTCATTAGTTGGTCCCGGTTTCTTTATCGAATCAGGGGAAGCCATTCATAAAATGCATACGAATAATTTCCATGGTCCGGATAAGGCGCTTTTAAAAATTGATAATATGGAAAAAGAAGAAGCGTTCTATTTCCTTGAACATAATCAACTAGTAAAACAAACCGGTTATTACATATATTACGAGAAAAATGAAGAAATGCAGAATTATATGGTGGAGAATAAAGATCCGGTGCATGAAGAAGCAGATTTTAATGACCAGACCACCCGTAAGATACGAACGGTGATTCAGGAGAAGAAAGACCCCAAAGAGGATAAGAGTATCGTCAGACTTATGTATACGGCCAGTACACTTATGGCTATTATTGTTTTAGTGATTGCCGCCACCATGTTAAAAAACTATGAGCAGATGCGTGATATGCAAGTTGCCATTCATGCATTATCTGAGAACTTGGGCAATCAGGCACAGGCAAATAATAGTGATACAGATGCAACAGACGCTATGCCTGTAGCAAATATAGATACGCCTTCCACAGATTCCAAAACAGCAGATGATCAAACAAAGGACGGCAAAGATACCGTGGAAATCGAAACCGTAGCAGGCAATGTAGAACCAACCAAGGAGGCTGATGCAGGGCAAAATCAGCAGACCGCGGATAATAACCATAGTACCGATGGAAATAATAACAATGGGACTGCGGAAACTGCGGAAGGTACCGGTAACAATTCTGGTGTAACCGAAGAAACCAAGGCTGCCGCAGCAGAAACAAAAGAAGCAGTGGCAGAAACAAAAGCAGTCACCGAGGAAACCAAGGAAGCCTCTGCAGAAACCAGTGAAGTAAAAGAGACAGTAAAAGAAACTAAATACTATGTAGTAAAATCAGGTGACTCCTTAGCTGGAATTAGCTTTAAGCTTTATAATTCTGCTAATTATGTTACAAAAATAATGGAACTTAATGGCATTGAAGATCAGGATAAAATATATGCCGGACAGACGTTAATTGTTCCTTAAATAAATGATAATCAATAGGGCTGCCGAAATAGGTAATTAATACTTATTGTGGCAGCTTCCTTATGTAATGTATACTTATAGAAAAAAGTAGTGGCAACAAAGAAAAAATAAGGTATAATTAGAAATATATGCATACCGGAATTATAACAGAGATACAATTAAGGAGATACCATGGCTATAGAATTTGAAAAACATAATCTACGAAGTTATGAATTGAAACAACAAATACATAGAAGAAATAGAAGGCTGGTAATTGCAGTAGGTGCAATACTCGCAGTTTTAATTATCTCAATTTCAATATATTTTGTGATAAATAAAAGTTATACCGGGTTTGAAGTGATTCATTCTATAGAAAGAAGTGATAGTAGCTCGGCCAAGTATTTAAGCTATAAATCAGGCGTATTAAGATACAGCAGAGATGGCGCAGTAGCAATGGATAGTGGGGGTAATCAGCTCTGGAACGGTACTTTCCAGATGAGTGACCCCATGGTAGAAATTAGCGGTAATTTTGTTGCAATAAGTGACAGGGGCTATAAAACCGTTCAGATATTTGACGGCGAGGGTGGCATGAATACGGTGGAAGTACAACACCCAATTATCATGACCAAGATAGCGAAACAGGGAGTGATTGCTGTTCTTATGAAAGGAAATAAAGCAAATTATATCAGCCTTTATGATAAAGACGGTGGCAAATTAATAGATTCCAGTACAATAGCCGCAAAGGATGGATTCCCAATAGATATTGACTTATCAGAAGATGGAAGAAAATTAGTAACTAGTTATGTTTCTCTCTCCAGTGGATCCTTACAAAGCAATGTTACATTTTATAACTTTGGAGTAGGTCAGAATTATATTGATCGAATTGTGGGAGCGTTCCCTTATGGACAAACTCTGATAGCAGACGTAGAATTCCTTGGTAATGATACAGTGGCGGCTTTTGGTGATAATAAATATTGTCTCTATTCTATGAAAGAGCTGCCTGACATAATACAGGAAGAAGAGATTACGGGAGAAGTAAAAAGTATTTTACATAATAATAAGTATTTTGGTTTTGTCGTTCCTGGAGCTAAAGACCAGGAGCTGAGTCAAATAATGTTATTTGACTTAGGTGGAAAGAAAATCTTAGATAAAAAATTAGACTATGAATATGAGAATATATATTTATCTGGAGATGAAATCATTATGCACTCTGGACAAGACTGGATGATATGGAGAGTTAACGGAAAAGAGAAGATACAAGGCACTTTTGATAATCTGGTATCTTATATCTTGCCATCCAAAGGCAACAATAAATATATAATTATTAATGGAACCAATATGCAAGAAGTATCTTTAATAGATTAAGTAAGGAATTTAAAGGAATTAATATATTAGATTAATTAGCTCCGTGGCAAAGCCACATAAATGATAATGATAAGTTTCCGGGCTCAAATTCATGAATTTTTGTGCTAAAAGGCTCGACGTAGTAGGGCAAGCCGCATTGGCATTTTAAAAAGGGTGAAAGAAAATTTAGAAAAAGAAAGGTTGCCACAGTGTGATTTTTTCACTTCCTTTTATTTGTGGCAGTATCGCAGGACTACCTGCGATATGAGGTGGGTGTAAAGTATGAATTGGTTATTAGGATTAGTAGTAATTGTAATAGTTGGATATACTATGAACGGTAGAAGAAGAGGTTTTATAAAAACGGTATTCACATTGTTTTCTACAATCATAGCCTTAGCAGTTACAGCGTGGGTTAGCCCGGTTATTAGTAAACAGGTTCAAAACAATGAGAAAATAATGACAGTTGTGAATGATAAGGTATCCGGTATTTTAGATTTTAACGATATTGGAAGTAAAACGGCAGATGAAGTCAGCTTTATCGATAAGTTACCGCTTCCAAAAGTTATGAAAAATACTTTAATAGAAAATAATACGAAAGATGTTTATGTTGCCATGGCTGTTGATAACTTCGAAGACTATGTGAGTAATACCATATCAAGAATTATTATAAATGCATCTGTATTTATTATTTTATATGCAATAGCAACTGTTGGATTATTTGTCCTTAGCAGAACCCTGGATATTATAAGCAAACTTCCAATTATTAATGGGCTTAATAAGACGGCAGGTCTGCTTGCAGGGTTTATTCATGGAATTGTAATCATATGGATTGGTTGTATTGTTCTCACTGCTCTTAGCAGCACGAAATTAGGGGAAAGTATGTTTCTGCTTATCAATGAAAGTCCGGTACTAAGCTCTATCTACAACAACAATCTCTTATTAACATTTATAACTAATTTAGGAAAGACATTATTTTAACTTTTAATTAAATTAATATATTAATTTTAACTTTTCTATTTCCACTTTACGTTTTTTGTAGTATAATAGGGTTAAAATTAATATATTAATTTTTTTACTTTAATAAAAAAGTTCTTGGAACTTTTAAAGAAAAAGCCCGCCGGGCGGAAAAATCACCTGACTTTTCTTTACCTGATTGTGTGAATTATTTAGGGAACTGACAACAATAACTAATTTAAAAGGAGTCATCGTATGAATCAAGCATTGCAAAACATTAGCAAAATGGGTATTGTACCTGTAATTAAACTGGACAGAGCAGAGGATGCAGCACCTCTTGCAAAAGCGTTATGTGAGGGAGGACTTCCATGTGCTGAAGTTACATTCCGAACAGATGCAGCAGAAGAATCTATCAAAATCATGAGAAAAAATCATCCTGATATGTTAATTGGCGCAGGAACTGTTTTAACAACCGAGCAAGTAGATAAAGCAATGGCAGCAGGAGCTACGTTTATTGTAAGTCCAGGACTAAATCCAAAGATTGTAAAGTATTGTGTTGATAAGGGATATCCAATTACACCAGGATGTACGAATCCAAGTGATATTGAAGCTGCAATCGAATTAGGACTTGAAGTTGTAAAGTTCTTTCCTGCAGAAGCAGCCGGTGGCCTAAACATGATAAAATCCTTAGCTGCTCCTTACGTAAATATGAAATTTATGCCTACCGGTGGAATTAATGCGAAGAATTTACTATCCTATCTGGATTTTTCTAAGATTATCGCATGCGGCGGAAGCTGG
This sequence comes from Anaerocolumna sp., assembly GCA_029239455.1. Taxonomy (GTDB): domain Bacteria; phylum Bacillota; class Clostridia; order Lachnospirales; family Lachnospiraceae; genus Anaerocolumna. Next base: position 1,597 of record JAQZAX010000057.1, on the reverse strand, counting down.
ATGGTAAATGAAGATTTAATTAAAGCTGGTGAATTTGATAAAATCAGAGATTTAACAAAAGAAGCAGTAAATCTCATGTTAGGTTTTGAGCTTCGCCATGTAGGAATCAATGCTGCCAATGAAACAGAGGCAGATAGTGTTGCTACATCATTTGAGAAATTATTTGGTTTCACAAAGAATGTGGGCACAAGCTCTATCTTTGCAGGCCGCGCCATTGAAGTAATGAAGTCACCATTCCTAGGTGCCCATGGTCACATCGCTATTCAGACAAACTATATTGAGAGAGCAATCTATCATCTTGAAATGCAGGGATTTGAATTTGATATGGATACTGTAAAGTATGATAAAAAAGGGAATATGGCTGCTGTATACTTAAAAGGTGAGTTTGGCGGATTTGCAGTTCATTTAGTTCAGAAATAGTATAAAAAATTATGGACCAGAAGACGAATGGATATTGGTTAGAATCAAGATACATATGATTGTATTCATCGGTTAATATACAGGAGGATATATGGAGATATTAAATAGGGACAGGGAATTTGATGCACTTGCTTTCGGCGAAATATTACTTAGACTATCAGCACCTGTGAATGAAAGAATTAGTTCTGGTAATGTATTTGAAAAAAGAGCAGGTGGCGCAGAATTAAATGTAGTATCCGGAATTTCACTTATGGGATTACGTACCGGAATTATATCCAAACTTCCCAAGAATGAACTGGGTACATTTGTTAAGAATAATATACGTTTCTGTGGCGTAAGTGATGACTGGCTTTTATATGATGAAACATCGGAAGCCAGATTGGGAATCTATTTTTATGAACATGGTGTATATCCTAGAAAACCAACGGTTGTTTATGATAGAAAAAATGCATCAATTAACACCATAAAATTGGAAGATATACCGGATAGCATTTACCGTTCAACCAGATTATTTCATACAAGCGGAATAAGTTTGGCGCTATCAAAACAGGCCCGTGAAACTGCAGAAGCACTAATTAAGAACTTTAAGGCAGCAGGGACACTCATTTCTTTCGATGTGAATTTCCGCGCTAATCTGTGGAGTGAAGAGGAAGCAAAGCAGTATATAGAGCGTATCCTTCCTTACGTGGATATTTTATTTGTATCAGAAGAGACTGCCCGCCGAACCTTTGGTAAAACAGGAGACCTAAAGGATATACTCAAGAGTTTTGCAAAGGAATATGATATTAAAGTGTTAGCTTCAACAGAAAGAAAAGTTCTCAGCCCTAAGAAACATACGTTTAGCTCTACCATATATAGTGCCAAGGAAGATAAATTCTTCGTGGAGTCTCCTTATGAGAATATTGAAGTAGTGGATCGTATTGGAAGTGGCGATGCTTATGTATCCGGTGTACTATATGGTTTGCTTGATTTTAATGACTGCCAAAAGGCTTTAGAATATGGCAATGCTTGCAGTTCGGTTAAGAACACCATATTAGGGGATCTGCCTTCCTCCGATAAAAAGGAGATAGACCGTATTATTGATGCCCACCAGAGCAAGGGATACCAAAGTGAAATGAACCGCTAATATTAGATGTGAGAGGGCTTAAGGATGAGATATCTTAAGCCCTCTTCTATA
>JAQZAX010000178.1 GCA_029239455.1 Anaerocolumna sp. | reverse complement strand
CATTAAAACCAGTACAATAACCATACCTAAATCCAACAAAATTTTAAAGAGATTTTTCTTGTTCATACAATAACTCCTTTATTATATTTATGAGTTTATAGGTAATTGCGAAACTTCAAAGTTTTCACTATTTGTGGTACAGCTTATACAATTCCGGAGCGGAAGTTAAGCGGAAGGAGCGCCCCCGCGGAGGAATTGTATAAATTGTATCACAAATTCAGAATGTTTATTAGTTTCGCAATTACCTTTATAAGTTTATTGTACAAATCAGATGTGAAAATAGTTTGTATAGATTGTGAAAAAACTGTGGAATTTATTTCTATATTCTTTATTTTTATACACTCAGCTTACAATTTTATAATATACTTTTGCAGTCATAGCATAAATTATGCCATAGAAAATTACAAATACCAACAGGGTGCTGGCGGTGCACCAGGCAAATAACGCCACATTTGTCAGATTTAATAAGATTAATAATTTAGTAATTACGGGAAATGCAAATACAATATGAACTGCTGCTGTAATAATTGGCAAAAAGAACACGGTTAAAACCTGGCTTTGTATCGATTTTCTGATTTCACTATGACTTAAACCTACTTTCTGCATAATCCCATAGCGCTCTTTATCATCATATCCCTCTGATATCTGTTTGTAATAGATAATCAATACTGTTGCCATAATGAATAAAGCTCCGAGAAAAATTCCAAGGAAAAACAATCCACCATAAATAGCAAAAAAAGAACTTTTTGCCTCTGCACCGGATTTTATCATGGTATGGTCATATATCATATCAAAGGCATTCCATAGACTCGTATAGATATCCATGCTGGTTTCATTGTCCACACTCATATCGAATCCAAGGATATATTGCAATCTGCCTGGACTATTCGTTGCATCTCCAAGACTGTTATAGATTTCATCTATTACTTCCATATCTTTCACAATAATATAAAAACTGTCCGTAATTGATCTGGTATCTGCTTCATTTCCTGTAAATGAGGTAAGTATTTCTTTTACGCGAAATGTCATTCCCAGAGCTGTGATGGTATCTTCCTTATAGGTTCCATTTAAAGAGTAAACCAGTGCTTCCCCATCTTCCAGTGAAACGGATGAGTGCCTGATGGAATTATAATCCTCAAGAGGTACAAAATAGAGCATTTTCATATTCGTATTTACTTCTTCTGCATCATCACGATCCAAGGAAAGGGAGGTACCCTTTTGTACCACCGCAGTTTCGAAACAGCGATATTCCAGTAAGTTTTCCGGTTCCACCTTATATTCCTTTAAAACCTCATATGTGGCATCATGCACACCGTATCTGTAACCTTCTGTGACAACAGATGATGTAATCAGTATGTTTCTTGGAAATCTTGTACGTATAATATCTTCCATTCCAAAATACATGGATACCGTCGTGGAAATCATTACCAGAATGGCCGTGGCCAGGATACAGATATTTGCTAGCCCTACTGCATTTTGTTTCATACGATAGATCATGCTTGATACAGAAATAAAATGTTTTGATCTGTAATAATACTTCCTATTCCTTCGAAGTAGTTTAAGCAGCATAATGCTTCCAGAAGTAAATAAGCAATACGTGCCGATGATTACCAGTATCACAGCGACAAAGAAAGTATTTAATGCTGCAAGAGGAGTTTTGGTAGTGACTGCCAGATAGTAACCGATGCTTAAAGAAATCAACCCAAGTAAGGTAATGATCCACTTCGATTTTGGCTCTTTTTCTCCCACCTGACCGCCTTTTAAAAGTTCCACCGGCTTAGCCATATGAATCTGACGTATATTATTTAGTAAGGTAACTCCATAAATAATGCAGAATAATAGTAATGTTGTAAGAATCGTGGAAATAGAGATTTCAAAACCCATTTGTACCTTAAACTGCAGCAGTTTAAGTAGTAAAAGATACATAAGTTTAGAGAGCAGGATACCGCCAAGTATCCCGGCAGTAATACTAATCCCGGCAACATAGAGGGTTTCGAACAGCATTATTTTGGAAATATGTTTTTTCTCCATACCTAAGATATTAAATAAGCCAAATTCTTTTTTTCTGCGCCTTATTAGAAAACTATTGGTGTAAAATAAGAATATGAATGAAAAAATTGCTATTACATAGGTCCCCAGTTCTAATATGGTTTTTAAACTTCCGCTTCCTGGCAAGGCATCTAGTCCTTTATTTACTGATAGTCCATGGAGAATATAATACATCATAATGGTGCCCATACCAGTTAAAATATAGGGAAGATACGTCTGATAATTCTTCTTTATATTCATCGCTGCAAGTTTTGGATAAAACAGCTTATTCATTTCTAGCACCACCTGTCGCAATCATAGTCAAAGTGTCCGATATCTTTTGAAACATTTCCTCATCCGACATAGTTGCTTTGTATAGCTGATGAAAAACCTCTCCATCCTTAATAAATAGAACGCGTTTCGCATGACTTGCAGCTTTCGTGCTATGAGTTACCATAAGAATGGTCTGACCCTCTTCATTAATCTCGTTAAATACATGAAGCAGCCCATCCGTTGCCCTGGAATCAAGGGCTCCCGTTGGTTCATCCGCAAGAATAAGATGGGGATTGGTAATCAGGGCACGTGCTACAGCCGTACGTTGTTTTTGACCGCCGGAAACTTCATAGGGGTATTTCATCAGAATATCCCCAATTCCAAGTTTACGCGCGATCGGTAATAATCTCTGGTTCATCTCCTCATAAGATATGCCTGCCAGAACCAGTGGCAGAAAAATATTATCCTGAACTGAAAATGTATCCAATAGATTAAAATCCTGAAATACAAATCCAAGATTATCCCGGCGAAATGCTGATATTTCACTTTCTTTGATTGAATTTAATCCTTTTCCATTCAGTAGTACCTCTCCGCTGGTTGGTTTATCAAGAGATGCTAAAATATTTAACAGTGTTGTTTTACCGGAACCGGATTCACCCATGATTGCAACATATTCACCCTTTTCAATGGTAAATGATACATTGGTTAATGCCTGCACCTGATTACCTCCAAAACGGGTGGTATAAATTTTCTTCAGATTATGAACTTCTAATAATGACATACATAGCCTCCTTATGTTTTACTTAGGCTCATTATACGAAAGAAAGGAAATGCGCTGCCATAACTTTGGCTTACATTTCCCTAATTAACCTTACATTTCTGTAAGGTAACAAATCATTTA
>JAQZAX010000056.1 GCA_029239455.1 Anaerocolumna sp. | reverse complement strand
CGCGACAAAGGCAAGCAGTACAACGACAAAGGCAAGCAGTACAGCGACAAACACTAGCAGTAAAACAACTACACCGGTCGCAACAGCGGCAATCGGAAGACCAACTGGATGCGCAACATTAAGCAACAGTAATCCGGCGACGACCAATAGCAGCAGAGTGATACCAACTGCAGCAATCGGAAGGCCTACGGGGTGTGCAACATTAAGTAACAGTAATCCGGCGGCGACCAATAGCAGCAGAGTGGTACCAACTGCGGCAATCGGAAGGCCTACGGGGTGTGCAACATTAAGTAACAGTAATCCGGCGACGACCAGTAGCAGCAGAGTGGTACCAACAGCAGCAATCGGTAGGCCAACAGGGTGTGCAACATTAGGAACCTATCCAACAAACAAAGTAGAAGTAACATCAGAAAAAGAACAAACATCAAAAAAAGTTCTTGATGTGATACAAACTGGCTTAGATATTGTTGGATTAATACCAGGATTTGGTGAAATTGCAGATGCAGCAAATGCTGCAATTTATACAGCAAGAGGAGACTATGCAAATGCAGCATTATCAGCAGCTGCATGTATTCCTATTGTAGGCTCGTTAGGGACTACAGCAAAGCTGGTAAATAAAGGCAGTCAAGTTGTCGAAACAGTGGTGGATGGAGCAAAAGTAATTGACAATTTGGTAGATACTAGTAAAATGGTAGATAAGGTAAATGATGCTGGTAAAGTCATAGATAACATAAGTGATGTATCGAAAGGTATTGATGCAACGAAACAGACAAGCAATGTAGCTTCTGAGGTTATTGAGGGAGGCTCTCAGGCTGATGTATTAGCTAAGAACCGTACACAAGGAAAAGCATTTGAGCAGCAAGAGTTTTCAGATTTCAGTAAAACTAATTCTAATGCAGTAGAGCAAGTTACTATAAAAACGTCTAGCGGTACAAATACGCGTGTTGATGCAATAGGATTGGATGGAAATGGGAATGTGGTTATAAATGAGTTTAAATCATCGGCTTCTGCACCTTTGACACCTAACCAGAAAATAGCATTTCCAGAGATATATAGTAGTGGAGGAACTGTCGTTGGAAAGGGAAAAGGAGTTTTTACAGGAGGGTATCAGATACCTTCTGGAACAGAAGTGAAAATAATTAGACCCGAAGTAAAATAGTGAAATAGAAAGGAGAAGCAATGTCAATAGTAGATGTCAATAAGATAGATGGTATTGCCATAGATAGTAATGATAACAGCAAACTTATGTTGCTTATTACAGACCATCTTGATTGGATAGAAGAATACGAACATTTATTTCAATTACAAAATAAAATAAATGCATATATTAACTTTTTAGAAAGTGAGCAATATAGAGATATTTATCCAGAAAAACAATTTACTACTTATTGTATTGAGATACATTTTAAGTATGAAATAACTTCAAACTGTATTAAGTTTGTTGATACTATTAATAAACAGCTTTCTGAAAATAATATATTGATTGAGGCAATTGTATCATAAACACCGAGGTGATAGGATGACTAAAGGGCAAAAAACAGAGCTACATTTAATAAATAAAGAAGTACAAAATAATATAAAGCAAGTTTCAAAGAAAAAGTCATGTAAGATAGTTTCTAATTGCATATTTGAGAAAATAAACGACTATTTTGTACATGGAGTATTTTTCGTTCGCTTTTATAATAACCAATATTTATTAACAATTCGTATGAATATCAAGCTATATAATTATGATGATATTTTTTGGAATATTATAGATATGAAAGATAATATTCATCAGAAAGATAGCTTACGGGCAAATGGTGCTTATGTAGCTCCTTCAATACAGTGGAAAGAGAAAACCTATATAATAACGGATGCAACCTGTATTGAGCAAATTTGTAACGATTTAGTTGATGACTTTAAGTATGAAAGTAGAAGCTTTATTGAAAAGATAATATCAGAGTACAACAATTTTGACTTCTTTGCTCTTCATCAATCAGGTATAATGGATGAAAAATTAATAAAAATATTAGCCAATATCAACACAAAAAAATACGGTGATGCGGAATCTATAGCTCAAAGTGAATTGAATCAAGGACACGGTGGAAGATTTCAAAATAAGGGTATTGATATTAACGAATATGTCTTAATGTATTGCCGTATGATAAATAATAATTAGAAGATTTACTGTGTTATTTTAAAGGAAGCTATAAAATCGTATCGAGTTTATAGCTTCCCTTTATTACAGTCAGTAAAAAATTTTTATCATCTACAGTTTTAAAGAGAATTATGGCATCTGCTAGAACGTTACAGATGTTATTAGTAGCGCAAGCGATTATCAGAGCTTCCTCATAAGGATTGGTAGCTAGAAGTATCAAGCTAATCTTTAGCAGGTATAATTGCTAGAAATTCATTACGGGTATTACACAAGGCATCATACATAAAAGGTATGGTGTCTTTTGTTATGCCGGTATTTCAATGCATTCAGCGATTTTACTTGGCTTTTTACATAAATTTTTTGAAATTATCTTAATATTGCAAGGCTTCTCCTGCCTTAATTAATTCCTGATTATTCCTTGCATCATCAGTAATGAAGAGATATGATGTGAATCAAAGAGGGATGATACTAATGATAGATATTGAAGAAGAATTGAAAGCGGCACAAATTAAGCATATTCAGAAAGAACTCGAGCAACTCCGGTTAAATTATAGCGACATTACTGACTTGGAGTTTTTACATATCCTTATCGGTTATGAAGAAATGCTGGAATTAGCAGGTCCAACTGATGAAAGGCTGTTGTTGTATAAGATGATGTATCAGAATAGTATAAACTATCTCTTTGATGAAACACAAAGCGCATCAGTAGAAGCAGATTTGGTGGATAAAGATATTGAAAATATTGAAGTAGTAGGGATGCATATAAGCTTCCATTCTAAATTTCTACAGTTATATATTGCTGAAGATATTTATTAAGAAAAGTTGGGCACATTCTAAGGGATATATAACAATTCTAAGGGAAGAGTATATCCAATATTTCAGAAAGATGTTGAAAAACCAATAATATTAAAAAAGAGACGTTGGTAACATTAGCGATAAGTAGATAAGGAGGAGAACAGACATGAAGATAACGACAATAAGAAAGTTACTTACAGTAGCAGTGACACAAGCATTTCAGAGGGAACATCTTATCAAGGCAGAAGAAGATGAGTTTGTGGATTATATCATGGATAACAGCAGCATTTCAGCATCACCAGATGATAATAGTGTGCAACATTAAGTAACAGTAATCCGGCGACGACCAATAGCAGCAGAGTGATACCAACTGCGGCAATAGGAAGACCTACCGGGTGTGCAACATTAAGTAACAGTAATCCGGCGACGACCAGTAGCAGCAGAATGATACCTACTGCAGCAATAGGAAGACCAACGGGATGCGCAACGCCAACAACCTATCCAGTAAGTAAGGTGGAAGATGTTTCAAAAACAGAACAGATTATCAATATGGTTCTTGATGGAGTTCAAACCTTTTTAGATGTTGTTGGATTAATACCTGCAGTAGGAGAACCTGCAGATGCAGCAAATGCTGCAATTTATACAGCAAGAGGAGACTATGCAAATGCAGCATTATCAGCAGCAGCATGTATTCCTATTGTAGGCTCGTTAGGGACTACAGCAAAGCTAGTAAATAAAGGCAGTCAAGTTGTGGAAACAGTGGTGGATGGAGCAAAAATAATTGACAATTTGGTAGATTCTAGTAAAATAGTAGATAAGGTAAATGATGCTGGTAAAGCCGTAGATAACATTAGTGATGTATCGAAAGGTATTGATGCAACGAAACAGACAAGCAATGTAGCTTCTGAGGTTATTGAGGGTGGGTTAGAGACCAGTCAGAAGCTACTCAATGTTGGAACAAAGAGTGACGCAATAGCATCCGTAAAGAATTTACCAGAAGCTATTCAATCAAAAGTTAAGGATTTCTATAGAGGCGGTTCAAACGCATATAATAACTTTGCAGTTGAACAACTGGAAAATGGAAATTATCTAGTTCAAATGACAAAACCAGGTAACGTTCCAGGATCATATGCAACCTACTTTAAAGAAATAACTGAAGCTGGCGAAACAGTAATCACTTATAAAAACACAATTGATCCGTTAGGAAATCTTGTTCACACCAAGATTAAGTAAGAGAAGGTGAGGCAATAAATGGAGCGATATATTGAATATTTGAAAAAATACAGAGATACAGAAATCAGCAAAGCTGTTCTTGAAGAAGTGTTAAATGGAGCAAAAGCAGTTTCACTTGTTGAGGTTTATGCTATTAACTTAATTGATGTGCTAAATAAATACAGTGCCAAAGAAATTGATGATGTTTTTCTTCTCGAATGGGTTAATACAATTTGGTTTTCAGAATGGTATTTCTATAACGAAGATCAATGTGATAGCATTGCAAGCGTTATGAACGTATTGGAAGAACTTGATGAGGGTGAGTTGGTTCTAAATCAAGAAAAGATTGAAATGTTGGTTAATGCACTGAAAAACAACTCAGAAATATAAAGCTTGTTTACCTTTAGGTGCACCATACAAAGGTGGGGCTTTAGCGGGACTTCGGTTTTGCCGACCACCTGTTTGACACACAAACGGTCATTGCGACCACGTAATAAGAATCTCTGAATCGTCGGCTATTGCCGGCGAATGTGACTGGAAGGGGTCGCTCGCGACCACCTTCCTTTATCCTGCACCAGAATCATATTTTCAACAGGCAGTGGTTTTGACTGAAAAAGGCGAAGTGGAACGCTCGCTAAATTTGCCCCAAACAGTACCAATAAAACGGCTGAAAAAGGTGAATTAAAGCGGTCGCTAAATTCGCCCCGAAAACGACTTTTATAATCGACAGTGGTATCGTTACTCCACTCGGGATGAGAAAACGCCACACATGGTGAATGTGTGGCACAGGTGGGTAAGGGGGCGACAGATTAACCGAATATACCAATACAGAATCAAAGAATTACTTTCAACAGCAGAGAAGAAAAGATTTTAAATACTTTTCTTTTTCTGCTGTTATTATTTTTTGTATCATAGTGTTTTCAACATTTTTCTCAAAGTTTGATTTGTAATCGAGTGCAACCAGAGTTAACATCGCACACACAACTTCGAGATTGATATTTATATTTCCATAAATTACCTATTCCTGACAGGCGGTGTACTCCCGTCACTGATCGTAAGGCTCCCAGACCAAACTTTTCTGTAGGCATCTATATAAATTCTATAATAAAACTTACTAATTCTATATGAATATATATTTTAGGTTGCATTTCATCTATCATTTGATATAATGTCAATAAATAATGATCTATAAAATTAATATTTATTTTCATGTATAATGATTTTATTTATAATGATTTGAGGTAAGGCAGCCAAATGAATATATATACAGCGATATTCATCGATTAACAAAATACTTGGCTTTTATTATATAAACTGCCGAGCTTTGCTCGTGTGCAACCGCCGGAGGCTGTCGAATTCCCATGCCCCGTTTATATTCATAGTGGCGCAAAAAAACTCGGCATGGGAATTTGACCCTCAAATCAATAATATATTTTAAAATAATAGCATTATAGAAAACAACAATGCCAAAGATTTGGCTATCTGGCACTAATGAATCAGAATATAAAAGATAGGAGCATACGATGAAATACGAATTTGACGAAATAATTGATAGAAAAGGAACCAATTCCATAAAACATGATTTTGCAGTAGAACGAGGTAAACCACAGGACATTCTGCCTTTATGGGTTGCGGATATGGATTTTAAAACACCTTCTGCAGTGACAGAAGCCCTTGTGAAAGCAGCACAACATGGAATTTTTGGATACTCTGATAGTAAGCAGGAGTATTATGAAGCTGTTTATCAATGGTTTCATAATAGGTTTCAATGGGATATTGAACCGAAATGGTTAGTAAAAACACCAGGGGTGGTATATTCCATAGCGGCTGCGGTCAGAGCATTTACGGGGGAGGGAGATGCAGTTCTTATTCAGCAGCCGGTTTATTATCCATTTTCACAGGTAATCCTTAATAATAATCGAAAGCTTGTGAATAACCCACTCGTATATAAGGATGGCGCATATTCCATTGACTTTGAAGATTTTGAGGCTAAAATTGTAAATCATCATGTTAAGATGTTTATTTTATGCAGTCCTCATAATCCAGTGGGAAGAGTTTGGACAAAAGAAGAATTAATACAACTTGGAGACATTTGCTTAAAATATGGGGTGTTGGTTATTTCAGATGAAATACATTGTGATTTCACTTATCAAGGGATAAAACATCATGTCTTTACCAGTCTAAAGCCAGAATATAAAGATAATGCTATTGTTTGTACAGCTCCAAGTAAAACCTTTAACCTTGCAGGGCTTCAATTATCCAATATTATTATTGCTAATAAAGAGTTAAAAAAGAAATTTACAGACGAAATGAACCGAACAGGATATAGCCAGGTGAATGCATTGGGCATTATTGCATGCCAGGCAGCTTATAGTTATGGAGGGGAGTGGCTCGAGGAATTAATGGAGTATCTTACCGGTAACCTTAATTTTATCAGAGACTTTATGATAGAACAATTACCACAAATCAAACTTATAGAACCCCAAGGGACCTACCTTGTATGGCTTGATTTTCATGAATTGGGATTATCAAATGAAGAAGTGGAATATTTGGTGGTTAATAAGGCTAAACTTTGGCTGGATGGCGGAACTATGTTTGGGGAAGAAGGAGAAAATTTTCAGCGTGTTAATATAGCTTGCCCGAGAGAGACACTTAAGAAAGCTTTCTTACAGCTAAAACAAGCAGTTGACACATTAGCTATAAACAAAAACTAAGCATTTTCTGCTCTGTAAGGAGAGTAACTACGATAGGACCTTAGTAATTAGGATAGGTCCAAAGTACCTGTTTCTTCCTTCCAGAGCAGAAATTATTTTAATTAATGATCCATTTCAATAGCAGCAAAATATCTGCAGTGTCTTGCACAATTGATGCATATAATTGCGCAATGTTGAGATAGCTGATCAGGGAAATTCGCGCATTCATTGCCGCAGGCATCACATATATCAGCACATAAAGCTGCGGCGTGTCTTGCGTAAATGGCATCCCGTGCAGTATATTTTGCAGTTAACATGCAGATATCGATACATTCTAGAAGTAGAATAGCTTGCACTTTCCTAGGTTCCATTTTTTCATGCAAAAGTAAATGTTGTATCATGTGTTCACAATTAGCTTCGCAATCTTGAATCGTTATAACGAGATCTTCATTGGCATAATGTCCAGTTACCGACTTTGAATTATCATGACGGTCCATTCATAGTTCTCCTAAATTATATTTACAAAAGCATCATATGCATATTATGATAAAAAGTACTATAGTCCCAATAAAGGGATTGGCAATTACCAGGGTATTAAAACGAAAGTGAAGATGATAGTGTAAAGTAAACTATGTAAACTTGAATAATAAAAAATAACGAGGGGTAAGGTTATGAATTCCATAAGAGAACAGTTGATAGAATTAGCAGAAGAAGATTATAGAAAATTTACGGCTTCTTTGCTGCCTGGAGTTGAAAATATTCTGGGAGTTAGATTACCATTATTACGTTATATAGCAAAAAAGATAGCCAAAGAAGATTGGAGAACTTTTCTTGCAACTAAGGATGATATTTATATGGAGGAAATCACCTTGCGTGGAATGGTGATAGGATATGTAAAAGCAGATATCGGGGAGATACTTCATTACGCTGCAGAATTTATACCTCATATCAATAATTGGTCCACCTGTGACAGTTTTTGCGGTGGCTTAAAAATTACAAAAACCAATAAGGAAAGGGTATGGGACTTCCTGCAGCCGTATCTTACATCGGATAAAGAATACGAAATTCGTTTTGGCGTGGTTATGTTACTAAACTACTATGTAACTCCGGAATATACGAAGAGGGCATTTCAACATTTTGATACTATTACCCATAAAGGCTATTATGTAATGATGGCGGTTGCATGGGCAATTTCTATCTATTATATTAGTCTTCCAGATATTACATTAGAGTACCTAAGAAATAACAGACTTGATGATGTAACCTATCATAAGGCATTACAAAAAATTACGGAATCACTTAGAATCGATAAAGAAACGAAAGAAATGATTCGAGGAATGAAGAGGAAATAATAAATTTAATTCTTACATTTAAGAATGGAGATTTCCGTTTTTATAAACGTAACCTCCATTCTTAATGGTCTATATATTTTTTTATACTATCACCTTGGACATTTGGATATTAGGGTGACTTAACTTATATATATTATTTATTTTTACGACGTTTTACACATTCATTTAGCAAATATTCAATTTGCCCGTTAATGGAACGAAAATCGTCTTCAGCCCACTCGGCTAGCTCCTGCCATAAGGACGATGATAGCCGTAACAATATCTGTTTCTTTTCTTTTTCTTTATTTTCCATTTATCATCATCCGGGTCCTTTCTGTAATATATTTAAAACCAACAATTATTTAGTATATTGATCCACTATTCACAATTGGCTGAGCATCTTTATTGCCGCAGAGAACAACGAGCAGATTACTTACCATGGCAGCCTTACGTTCTTCATCCAGATTAACTATATTTTTCTCATTCAATTTTTCCAGAGCCATCTCTACCATACCAACAGCACCTTCAACTATCATCTGACGGGCTGCGATAATAGCAGATGCTTGCTGCCTTTGCAACATGGCAGAAGCAATTTCCTGAGCATAGGATAAATGTGTAATTCTTGCTTCGATAACTTCAAGACCAGCAATATTTACTCGTAATTGAATCTCAGACTTTAATTTGCCTGCAACTTCCTCGCTACTTCCGCGAAGGGATTTTTCTTCATCGCTATCCGGTGCATCATAAGGATAGAGACGTACGATATCACGAAGGGAAGAGTCGGCTTGTATCGACAAGAATTCCGTAAAATTGTCAACATTAAAAACTGCTTGCGCAGTATTTATGACCTTCCAGACAACAACGATTCCAATGATAACTGGGTTCCCGAGTTGATCATTTACTTTTTGCTTATCATTATTTAAAGTCATAGCTTTTAAAGATATTTTATGACTGGTTAATTGTATGTTGCCGGAATAAGGAGAGGTCTTTCCAGATGAAGAGCCTGATCCAAGAGAACCGGTGGAAGTAGTTTTTGCTGCGGGATTAACAGCCTGGCAAAAAGGATTCACATAGAAGAAGCCTTCACCTTTTAGGGTACCGTGATATTTACCGAAAAGTGTTAGTACGATAGCTTCATTTGGTTTTAATATCTTAAGACCTGCAAATAGAATAGGACCAATAATAAAACCATAAAGGGCTCCGACTATGATTAGAACAATGCCCAAAGTAGGATTTTCAGACTTGGCAGAAAACCCTATTCCATACACAAAACATACAATGGAAAGAATAATCAATAAACTGTTAAGTAATAGAACTGCCATACCACTTGTTGCCTTCATAATAATTTCTTCTTGATGCATTGCTTTTTCTGATGACTTACTTTCATTTGACATATTACTGCCCCTTTCAAATTATAAATGATATCAAAATGATATTATAATTATATTATACATTAAGTAAAACAAATGTCAATAGTTACCACAGAAAATGAAAGCAATATTGCTAACAGCATCCAGCTGAGGTATAATATACTTATCGAAAGCAACGTAGCAAACATACTTATCAATCAATATGAAGATGCCACATTCCAGGATACGGAGGTATTTGTATGAGATATAAAAGAGTAGGTCTTATAGTTGATGCGGTTCCCTATGAGGTAGATAAAGGTTTAGAAGATGGATTTGAATTATTTCGAGACGTCATTGTCAACGGTTGGATAACAACGGACTACCTCGTCCAGATAGCAAAACCCGATGGTACTATTGTTTGCCCCTATATCAGTAACAGAAGGGGAAGAATCTATATTTCCTACGGGGATTACATTATTACCGAACTAGACGGGGAACGTCATGTTTGCGGTGCAGATAAGTTTAAAAACCGTTATGTTATCAAATAATTTAATATTCTTACAAAATATTAAAAACTTAATCAGAATATATTAATAATTGTGACACATACTTCAAAGTATGATAAAAATATCAAACCTTGAAGGAGAACAAGATTATATGAAAAGATTATTTGCTTTCATCATGATAGCAGTACTTTTTGTTTCTTTCACTGCCTGTGGAAATAAAGAGAATGCTGACAACACGACAGAGGCAACCACTGCAAATGCAAAATTCAAAGCAGGAACTTATGAAGGAACTGCAAAAGGTTATGGTGGTGACATTGTGGCTACGGTTAAATTATCCGATGAAAAAATCGAAGAAATTACAGTTATGGGGGATAGTGAAACTGATGGTATTGGAACGGTTGCAATAGAGACATTACCTGCATTAATGGTGGAAAAACAATTTACTGCCGTTGATGTAGTATCAGGAGCGACAGTATCTAGTAATGCGATTATTGCAGCGGTTAACAGTGCATTAGAAAGTGCAGGAGTTGATGTATCAACATTAGTTCCTGTAGAAAGTAATGATACCGTAAAAACCGACGAAACACTGGAGTATGATGTAGTAGTAGTTGGTGGTGGTGGCGCAGGTATGACAGCTGCAATCCAATTAAAAACTGCTGGACGAAATGTTATTATAGTTGAAAAGATGGGAATGCTTGGTGGAAACACAGTGAGAGCAACCGGTGGTATGAACGCAGCAGAAACAGATGCACAAGCTGCTTTGGGAATAGAAGATTCTGTTGAAACGTTTATAGAGGATACTATGGTTGGCGGTTATAATGTGAATAATAAGGATCTGGTAACAGTAATGGCAGAGAATTCAGCGGAAGCAATTGACTGGCTGGCATCTATCGGAGCTGCGCTTCCGGATGTAACTTTCTCTGGCGGCGCTACCAATGAGCGTATACACAGACCAGAAGGGGGAGCTGCTGTTGGTTCTTTCCTTGTTGACGTATTTTCAGATAATATTGAAACTTTAGGCATTGAAGTAATGTTAAATACGAAAGCTACAGAAATTATTATGGAGGATGGTAAAGTGGCCGGTATCAAGGCCGAATCCACAGATGCTAATTATACAATTAATGCAAAAGCCGTTGTTTTAGCAACTGGCGGTTTCGGTGCAAATGAAGAAATGTATACAAAATATAGACCTGAATTAAAAGGATATGTAACAACAAATACACCAGGCGCAACCGGTGATGGTATTGTTATGGCAGAAAACATTGGCGCAAATCTTGTTGATATTGAACAAATTCAGATTCATCCAACCGTTGAACAAACAACTAGTATTATGATAACGGAAGGGGTTCGTGGAGATGGAGCAATTCTTGTGAATCAATCGAGTAAAAGATTTACGGATGAGTTATTAACTCGTGATGTTGTATCGGCTGATATTATTAAACAAGAAGGAAGTTATGCATATCTGATTTTTGATCAGAAATTACGTGACAATTTAAGTGCAATTGAAAAATACGTGGAATATGATATTACAGTACAGGCCGACAGTTTTGAAGAATTAGCAGGACTTATTGATACTGACGCTGCTACATTAGTAGATACTATGAACAAGTGGAACGAAGCCGTTGCAAATCAAAATGATACTGAGTTTGGAAGAACTACTGGTATGGAGAATGATATTACAACAGGACCATTCTACGCAATCAAAATTGCTCCGGGTGTGCATCATACTATGGGTGGTGTAGAAATTAATACGAAAGCAGAGGTTATCTCTTCAGAAGGAAATGCAATTCCAGGTTTATTTGCTGCCGGAGAAGTGACCGGTGGTGTGCATGGTGCAAACCGTATTGGCGGTAATGCAGTGACTGATATTGTAGTATTTGGACGTGTAGCTGCAGCATCTGCTATTGAATATACAAAATAATCGATTATTTAATCACTTAAATGAAATGACATATTATTTTGCTGGCACTGTAATAAGTAAATGTATTAGATACAGTCATTTATTACAGTGCTTTTATTTATGTCATAGAGGAAAGATTGACCAACTTCCCTAGGACATAAATAAAGCCCTCCAGGCAGGATGCGCACTGGCGTAAAGTATATGCCAGCTTTGCTGGCCGCGCGTTTCTAATAAATATCCATGATTGCCACTGGAGTTTAGTTATGCTATAATCTTTAAGAATTTAGCTTTTGATTTTGTTGACATTTAAACTAACGATGTACTAGTACTGTGGAGATAAGCGCAATGAAATGGATACAACATTTACGAACAATAAATCAACATAAATGGTTGGTAATGAAATACTGTTTTCGTGCAGGGCTATATAAACAGGGGTTGCTGCATGATATGTCTAAATATTCGTGGACCGAATTTTCTGTAGGAGTTAAGTACTATCAGGGTTATCGAAGCCCAAATAATGCAGAAAGAGAAGATAGAGGCTTTAGTTCAGCGTGGCTGCATCATAAAGGCCGAAACAAACATCATCTGGAGTACTGGATGGATTACAGTCTTAATGAAGATAAACCATTTCATGGTACAAAGATGCCGGTTAATTATGTAGTAGAAATGGTGTGTGACCGCATTGCAGCAAATAAAATCTACAACAGGGATGAGTATAAAGATGAGAATCCTCTTCACTATTTTGAGGAATCCCAGGAGCAGCACCTAATTCACGAAGATACCAAAGCACTACTAAGAGAATTACTGACCATGTTAAAGGAAAAAGGAGAGAAGTCTACCTTTCAATATATTAGAGAAGTAGTACTAGACTCCTCCTATGAATATTAATTTTGATATATATTTAACTTTACATTCTACATAAAAAGCCCTGCAAGTGCTGACTTGTAGGGCTTTATTTTTCTGGGACAGAGACTATATTTACAGTATTATACATTTACGAGTTTATCTATTATTTGTCTCATTTGTATATTGTATATTACTTAAATTAACATTAATGACTTCGTAGTTATACATAATAACAATATTAGTGCAAATATAACAAATTTTAATAAACATATTGACTATAATAGAGAATTTTGA
The DNA here is from genome assembly GCA_029239455.1 of Anaerocolumna sp. GTDB lineage: Bacteria > Bacillota > Clostridia > Lachnospirales > Lachnospiraceae > Anaerocolumna. The sequence goes on along the minus strand of JAQZAX010000056.1, from coordinate 2,287 downwards.
AAAAAATTAATATGCATATTGACAAATAGAATATCATATACTATTATTAAAACATGAAACATGAAACAACTTTCACATTTTATTTTTTTATTAGAATGTGATAAAATTTTAACTAACTAAGAGTAATCATGCTCAGTCTAAAGGTATGGAGAGGAGAAAAAGACATGGATTTTACATTAAGTAAAGAACATGAAATGGCGAGAACTCTATTCAGAGAGTTCGCTGAAAAGGAAGTAAAGCCTCTTGCAAGAGAGGTAGATGAAACCGAAGCATTTCCAAGAGAAACAGTTGAGAAGATGCAAAAACTAGGATTTTTAGGAATTCCTATTCCTAAAGAAGATGGTGGACAAGGATGTGATACATTAACTTATGCGATATGTATTGAGGAATTGTCTAAAGTATGCGGTACTACAGGTGTTATTGTTTCAGCTCATACCTCTTTATGTGCTGAGCCTTTGAAGAAATTTGGAACGAAGGAACAAAAAGAAAAGTATTTAAAACCAATTGCAAGTGGCAAAAAACTTGGAGCATTTGGATTAACAGAACCCAATGCAGGTACAGATGCTGCTGGTCAGCAGACAAAGGCTGTATTAGACGGTGATGAATATATATTAAACGGTAGTAAAATATTTATAACTAACGGTAAAGAAGCAGATACCTATATTATTTTTGCAATGACTGATAAATCAAAAGGAACAAAAGGAATTTCTGCATTTATAGTTGAAAAAGGAACTCCGGGATTCACTTTTGGTACGAAAGAAAAGAAAATGGGTATCCGTGGATCCGCTACCTATGAATTAATATTTACAGATTGCAGAATTCCAAAAGAGAACCTGCTTGGCGAAGAAGGCAAAGGATTTGGTATTGCTATGCAGACACTTGACGGCGGAAGAATCGGTATTGCTGCCCAGGCTCTGGGAATTGCAGCAGGTGCATTAGAAACTACAATTACATATGTGAAAGAAAGAAAACAATTTGGTAAGTCTCTTTCCAAATTCCAGAATACACAGTTTCAGATCGCTGATATGGCAACTAAAGTAGAAGCAGCAAGATTATTAGTATATAAAGCGGCTATGGCAAAAGATACCCAGAAGAAATTCTCTGTGGATGCGGCAATGGCTAAGTTATATGCAGCAGAAGTTGCAAGAGATGTTACTAGTATGGCAGTTCAACTTCATGGTGGATATGGTTATATCAGAGAATATGATGTTGAACGTATGATGCGTGATGCTAAGATTACGGAGATCTACGAAGGTACATCCGAAGTACAGCGTATGGTTATCTCTGGAAGTTTACTATAACAATATTCGAGAAAAGGGAGTGATTTAAGTGAAAATAATAGTTTGTATAAAACAGGTTCCGGATACAAATGAAGTTAGATTAGATCCAGTTACCGGTACATTAATCAGAGATGGAGTGCCAAGTATTATTAACCCTGATGATAAGGCAGGCTTAGAAGCTGCTTTAAGATTGAAAGATGAAACAGGTGCAGAAGTTTCCGTAATCACAATGGGACCTCCACAGGCAGATGCTGTTTTGCGTGAAGCAATGGCAATGGGTGCAGACAATGCATATTTACTTACTGACAGAGTATTTGGTGGAGCGGATACCTGGGCTACTTCTTCCACACTTGCAGCAGCCATTAATAATCTTGAATATGATATCATTATTACCGGACGTCAGGCCATTGACGGTGATACTGCACAAGTTGGACCCCAGATTGCAGAACACCTTGATATACCAAATATAAGTTATGCAGAAGAGATTAAAGTTGAGGGTAATAGTGTCATTGTAAAACGTCAATACGAAGACAGATATCATATGGTGAAGGCACAAATGCCATGCTTAATCACAGCACTTGCTGAATTAAATAAACCAAGATACATGACTCCAGGCGGAATCTTTGATGCTTACAGAGAGAAGAAAATTACTGTATGGGGACGTGCAGATATTACGATTGATGACTCTAATATCGGTCTAAAGGGATCTCCAACAAAAGTAGCACAATCTTTCCCTAAGAGCGTAAAAGCAAATGGAGTGCAGGTTACACTAGATCCAGAAGAATCAGCAGAATATATACTAGAAAAATTGAAAGAAAAATTTATATTCTAATTGAATGCAGCAGTTTCAATTTAGATAAGATAGTAGAACCGTTTGTAAACTAATAGAAAGTGGTGATTAACATGGGATTTGAAAATTATAAAGGAATTTTTATCTTCGTACAGCAAATCGATAATAAAATCTCCGGCGTTTCTTTCGAATTAATTGGAAAAGCAAAAGAACTTGC
>JAQZAX010000055.1 GCA_029239455.1 Anaerocolumna sp. | reverse complement strand
ATGGAACCATATTCCCTGAATTAAACCTTCCATTCTATGGTGACAAAAATTGTTTTGGAATGAGAGGTGACAGATCATGACAACAAAAACTCGTAGTCAATTAATGCAATGTATAACAGAATCCAGCTTTGCTATGAATGAAGCAAATTTATTCCTAGACACTCATCCTTATAACAAAGAAGCTCTGGAATATTATGAGCATTATAGACAAATAAGAAAAGAAGCTATGAAGGATTATAGAGACTGTTATGGTCCGATATCTTCTTATGATGTTGAAGCCGCAAATGTATGGACCTGGATTGAATCACCATGGCCATGGGAAGGAGAGTGCTAATTTATGTGGAGTTATGAAAAAAGACTACAGTATCCTGTAAACATTAAGAATACCAATGCCAAGATGGCTAAATTTATTATCACTCAATTCGGTGGCCCGGATGGTGAACTGGCAGCTTCTATGCGTTATCTATCTCAAAGATATACGATGCCTTATAATGAAGTAAAGGGAATCCTTACGGATATTGGTACAGAAGAACTGGCACACATGGAAATAGTAAGCACAATCGTTCACCAGTTAACTAAAAATCTTACCATTGAAGAAATAAAAGCAGCTGGATTCGAGCCTTATTTTGTAGATCATACCGTAGGCTTATGGCCTCAGGCAGCAAGTGGAACGCCAAATAGTTCTACTTTCTTCCAGTCAAAAGGAGATCCTATCACTGACCTTAATGAAGATTTGGCGGCAGAACAAAAAGCAAGGACTACTTATGACAATATATTGCGGTTGGTAAAAGATCCTGATGTTATTGATCCTATCCGTTTCTTAAGGGCAAGAGAAGTCGTTCATTACCAAAGGTTTGGAGAATCATTACGTATTGTTCAAGACAAGTTGGATTCAAGAAACTTCTATGCATTCAATCCTAGTTTTGATAAGTAATATAGAATTTTATTCGCATAAGAAACAAGAATAAAATAAAATACAAAAAAGTATATAACAAAAATAAAATACAAAAAGAAAATACAAATAGAAAATTCAAAAATAAAATTAATATCAAATTAGAAACAAATCACAATAACTAAAAAATATAGCAGGGGAATCTCTACACTTATAGAGACTCCCCTGCTTTATAAAAAAAATCTAAGCCCTAAAACCTCGACCTATAATTTCGCTTGTATTTGTAATTAATATAAATGCATCCGGTTCAGCCTGTTTAATGAATTTTCTTAAGAGAACCGCCTGAGACCTGGTCATAACCGTTAGAATTACCTTCCTGTCTTTTCCTGCAAATGCACCTTTGCCATCCACTATGGTAGCACTTCGGTGTAAATGATGAATGATATACTCGCTAATCGGTTCTGGATGATCACAGATAACGGTAAAATATTTATGGAGATTTAAATTCTCTATGACGGAATCTATCATGGCTGATTTTATTAATAAACCTAATAATGATAGAAGTGCAGTTTTAATATCAAATATGATAAAGGCAGATAATGTTAATAACAAATCAGAATAAAATAAGGATTTTCCAATATCGGTATTGGTATATTTCCTCAAAAGCATTGCAACAATATCAGTACCACCGGTGGAAGCTCCTATATTAAAAAGGATAGCTGCTCCTACGGCAGGTAATAGAACGGCAAAGGCTAACTCAAGGATAGGTTCATTTGTTAAAGGCTTGTCCATGGGAATGAGAATTTCAAGCAATCGCAATGACAAAGACATTAAGATACTGCCGTAAGCTGTTTTATTGCCAAAACTACGCCCTAGTAAGAAATATCCAACGAACAGAAGAACCATGTTAATAATTAAAACCAAGGTACCTGAGCTGATATTATCACCCAGTGCACGACTAAGCAAAACCGCAAGACCGGTTACGCCACCAATGGTAAAATTATTGGGAAACTTAAAAAAGTAAACACCGGCAACCACTAGCAGTACGCCCGCAGTAATGAGAAGGTATTCTTTTATTTTATCCAGTATCATATTTTGTGTACTCACAAATCCTCCTTGAGAAGAAACACATGAATTGCAATACGCCTTGTGTTACTATTCTCTTCTTTCGTAATTTTATACATAATAATTGCCATAAATTCCATGGCATAACTAGTATGATATTAACTTATAGAAAAGTCAATAGTAATTGTACAGAATAGACCCGGTATATGTACAGAACAGACCCGGTAAATTCATGGCTTCATTTACCGGGTCTGTTTAGATCACGTTATATAATTTACAACACACTATTTAAATCCAGATCACACTATTTAAATCCACATCACATAATTTAATAACGCTGTATTTAAATTGCTATTTGTTGTATTCCTGAATAGTTTTCCTCACACGTTCTGATACGATTTCTGCAATTTCAACCGACTTCATATCCTTATAATCCTCATAATATAGAGGTTCTAAATAGTGTACCTGCACCTTTAATTTGGCTATGGAGTGTGTATCAAAGGCTTTGTAACAGTCAATTAATGCAACTGGCACAATCGGGCATTTGGCATTCATTGCACATTTAAAGCTGCCGCCTTTAAACTCAAGAATTTCATTTTTATTACGAGACCTTGTACCTTCTGGAAAGATTAGATAATTTCGGCCTTCTTTTACTTCTTTGGTTACCTCCATCATAACCTTCATAGACTGCCTTACATCGTCCCTATCAATGAATTTGGATTGGAATACGGTAAATACCTGCTTTAAGAAAAATATATTTTTTACTTCAATCTTTGATACGGTAGTAAATGGTTTCGTGTGAGTTTCTAAAATTGCCAATGCGTCAAACAATCCCTGATGATTAGGGTAAAGTACATACCCGTTCTCTTTGGGGAGATTCTCTGTTCCGTAACAATCAATCGTAACGCGTCCTTTTCGATTCACTATTTTGGTTATTCTATGTAAGAAAGCATATCTTGTGGGTTCATCATACTTATCAATATTACACAAAGAAAATATTTTATACAGATAAAAGGGAAGCAAAAAAAAGCTTCGTATCACCATTAAAATGATTCGTTCCATTGTTCCTCCATCCTATACGCAGGAAATAATTTAAGGATTAAAAAATCTTCTAAATTAAATAATAAATTAATATAATCTTTTGACCCTCTAGTCAAATCATAAAGTTTCATCCTATTACATAATATCATAACCCTTAAGCATGCGGGCTCTGCTTGGATGTCTTAATTTTCTTAAAGCTTTTGCTTCAATCTGACGAATTCTTTCTCTTGTTACATTAAACTCCTTGCCTACTTCTTCTAGAGTTCTGGTACGGCCATCCTGTAAGCCAAATCGAAGGATTAAAACACGCTGTTCTCTGTCAGTTAAGGTTTCAAGTAACTTGGAGATCTGATCCTGAAGGACGGCATAAGAAGCAGCTTCCTCTGGTCCCATAATAGAATCATCTTTTATAAAATCACCTAAATGACTATCATCTTCTTCACCAATTGGAGTATCTAAAGAGATAGGATCAGCAGAGACTTTCAGGATTTCTCTGACTTTATCAACGGGAAGTTTCATTGCATCTGCAATTTCCTGTTCCGAAGGTTCTCTTCCTAATTCCTGGAGCAGACTTCTGGAAACTCGGTAAGTTTTGTTAATTACTTCTGACATATGTACCGGTATACGAATGGTACGGGATTGGTCTGCAATTGATCTGGTAATTGCCTGACGTATCCACCAGGTTGCATAAGTACTAAATTTATATCCTTTGTTATAATCAAATTTGTCTACGGCTTTAATTAATCCAAGATTACCTTCCTGAATCAAATCGAGAAAAGATAAGCCTCTTCCCACATAACGTTTTGCTATGCTGACTACCAGACGAAGGTTGGATTCTGCCAATACTTTCTTAGCCTGTTCATCCCCATTTTCAATCTGCTTTGCTAATTCAATTTCATCAGCTACAGAGAGCAGAGGATAAGAACCAATCTCTTTTAAGTATAACTTGACGGGATCATCCGTCATGCTTGAAGAAAATGATAATTCGTCATATTCCAGTATAGAAGCTTCATCGCTGTCTTCTAATTCTAGAAGAGAATCTTCATCAGGCTCGTCCTCTTCTATTGGATTTAATACTACAACATTATGTTCTTCAAGGTATTCGTATATTTTATCGATCTGCCTAACATCCAGATTCATCTCTTTAAAAAAGTCATTGACCTTGTCAATTTCTACGACTCCTTTGTTTTCATTTGCAAAGGCTAATAACTCTTTTAACTTTTCTTCATAATTATGTGTTGCGTCGTTCATTTTAATCCTCCATGTGTTAAGCGCTTATATTAATTCTATCATCATCAGATACCTATCTAAGATATTCCAAAAGACTATCTTAAGATATTTTATGCTAGATATATTCAGTAAATGTATCACTGGGCAAAAATATGACCAAATAACATTATAACACAGCCTGTTCTAGAAGAAAAGAGATTATTTTAAAAGTGAATAGCAGTAAATGGTAGGTATATTTTAAAAGTGAGTGACAGGTATATTTTATAAGTGAGCGGGAGGATTATAAAAGAATAATATAAGATAAATAAGTTGACAAACCTTTTACAAAACAATAAATTAAATATAAAAGAACTTATAGATAATGTGTATATACAAAAGAGAAGGAGTAATGAATTATGAAACGTTTAAAATATATTACAATTGCCGTTCTATTCTCATTTATCATATCAGTCACAGTGCCAGGGGCTATACCGGATCAGCAAAATTATGTACATGCAGAAGCGGCTACGGTCTCGATTAGTCAGAAAAATGTGTCTCTTTATATAAAAGAAACAGCACAGCTTAAGATGAATGGAACTACGAAAACAGTTACATGGACTTCTAACAATAAAAAGGTTGCAACCGTATCAGCCAAAGGAAAAGTGACTGCCGTAAGCGAAGGCAAGGCTACGATTACCGCAAAGGTAGGAACGAAACAATATACATCTAATGTTGAAGTAAAAGCTAAAGAATTAACGCCGGCAGAAGTTTATGCAGCAGCGAAGCAGGCTACTGTTGAAATTATTGCTAATGTATCTGACTTATACTATAACTTAGGCTCCGGCTTCTTTATAGACAATGGGATAATAGTAACCAATTATCATGTAATAGAAGGTGCAAATAAAATCCAGATTACGACTTATGACAATATGACATATGAGGTGGTACAGGTCTTAGGCTATGATGAAGACCTGGATATTGCCATATTAAAGGTAGACTCTACGAATCAGTTTCTAAAAGTGAATGAAAGAGGGGTAACCGTAGGCCAACAAATATTTATTATAGGAAGTCCTTTGGGTTTAACAGGTACATTTGCAGATGGATTGGTAGCTTCAGATTCAAGAGTAATAGATAATGTGGATTATATTCAGGTTACGGCGCCCATGTCTCAGGGAAATAGCGGCGGACCTCTGTTAAACGTATATGGTGAAGTTATGGGAATCAATACATGGCAATACGTAGATGGACAAAACCTGAATTTTTCTATAAATATAGCTGAAACAGAGAAAGTTGACACTAGTAATCCAATCACTGTCCTTGAATTCTATAGTAGAACAGTGGATTATTCTAATCAAAATACGGAATCCTTAAGCTATGACCAGGTCTTAGCCTGGATGAACCAGTCTTCTCTCTCAAATACTTTAGATTCAACACAAGAAACGTCTTATCTGTATCAGGATAATTCTGCAACCGGAGGTCAGTATATTATTATAATTCCAAGATAGATTTCATATAGGATTTGACCTTAAATCCCAACTAAGAACTTATAGGAAAGGAGGTTGTATAAGGAGTAAGCATATCCTGGTACAACCTCTTGTTTTATTACTTAAACTACTCTAGACCGAAATAATTCAGTAATCCTCTATAGATTGCATACGCATAATCCCACTGTTGATTTTTCAGCCTTTGTGCATCATTATAATTTGTAAGATATCCCATTTCCACCAGAACAGCCGGCATATTTGTATTTCGAAGTACGTAAAGGGATGGGTTTAACCGAAGTCCGTTATTTTTAATTCCTACATAATTTACAATTGCATTTAATATCTGTTCACCGAGATAATAGGACTCAGTATAATTCTCAGCAACATAAACCTCAGCTCCGTTAATCGCAGGATTTACATTTGCATTGGCGTGGAGGCTGATAAAATAGTCAGCCGGCCAGGAGTTCGCCATACCAACTCTAGCAGCCAAACTTGAAACATTGCTGTAACCTAAGGATTCTTCGGGAGTATTTCTTGAGCGTCTTACTTCGAACCTGGAATCCTGGGACAGAAGAGTTGCCAAATACGTTCCTACATTATAGGTGATATCTTGCTCGCGCATGCCAAAGCCCTCAGCTCCGGCATTGACACCACTGGGATTGTGACCCTGATCTATAAAAATTTTAATAGCCAATGTCTATTCTCCTTTATTTTATATAGCTATAATATTCAAAAAATGTATGCTTGTTACAAGAATTACAATTGTCAGAAGGCTTATGATTCTATGTTTCTAAATTATTCAAAATATAAGATTTTATAAAAAAAGTATAAAACTATTGATTTTTAAGAATGCTATGCTAGAATGAGGGTATCAAAAATTATAAACAATTATTGATAATATAGAGTAATCATAAGGAATCCGTATGGATTTTAGATAGGAGAAAATATTATGAGTGAAGTTTATGAATCACAAAGCAGCTGTTCTAGTGATTGTTCCAGTTGCCAGACAGATTGTTCTTCCAGAAAACCATCAACACAAGAATTTTTGGTACCCATGAATCAATATAGTGAAATAAAAAAGGTGATTGGGATTGTCAGTGGAAAAGGTGGTGTAGGCAAATCTTTAGTTACCTCTTACCTTTCCGTATTAATGAATCGAAAGGGTTATAAGACAGCAATTTTAGATGCGGACATTACAGGACCTTCTATTCCAAAAGCTTTTGGAATTCATGGGAAAACCGGTGGAAATGAATTAGGAATTGTTCCGGCAGTTAGTAAAAATGGAACTAAAATTATGTCGATTAATCTATTATTAGACAGTGAAGATACACCTGTTATATGGCGTGGTTCTATTGTCTCAAATGTAGTAAAACAATTTTGGTCAGATGTGGTTTGGGACGATGTAGATTATATGTTTGTTGATATGCCGCCAGGAACAGGAGATGTACCACTTACGGTATTCCAGTCCCTCCCGGTAGATGGAATCATTATTGTGGCATCACCCCAGGAGCTTGTATCCATGATTGTATCGAAAGCAGTAAATATGGCCAATGCTATGAATATTCCCATACTTGGACTGGTTGAAAACTACAGTTATGTACAATGTGGCAGCTGTGGAGATAAGATTCAAGTGTTTGGCGAGAGCCATATAGATGAAATTGCAGTAAAATATAGCCTTCCGGTACTCGCTAAGATTCCAATTGACCCTACTATTGCAGCTGCTATTGACAATGAACAAATAGAAGATTTACAGGCTCCTTGGTTAAACGATACTGCAAATGCTTTGGAAGAAATCCTGCCCGTAGAAAAAACAGGGGAATTAAAAGAAATGGCGACTAAAAAAATAGCAATTACAACGGATGAAAATAATAATGTATTCCAACATTTTGGTAGATCTGAGAGATTTACGATTTATGATATACAGAATGGAAAGCTGACCAATAAGAGTATTCTAAAAGCAGATGGGGATGGGCATTCCGAATTGGTTGTTCAATTAAAGGAATCCGGGGTCGAAGTGCTTATCTGTGGCGGCATTGGCATGGGAGCAATGGAAGGTCTTATGGAATCCGGTATTCTGGTGGTTCCGGGAGCCCAGGGAGATGTCGATGTAGTAGTGGCATCCTATTTAGACGGTTCATTGCAGGCTAGTCAAGATCCTACTTGTAACCATAGTCATGAACACGACCATGGACATGAACATAATCATGAACATCCTCATCATCATAATGAATAAACTCAAATAGGGTTTTACAGATTTCATTGAGCATAAGTAATAATTTTAAATACGTTTCTATTAACAGGTTTGTTCATGATGGAAAATAAAAACTTTGATATAGGAATTTAGAATAAAATAAGTTATAATGAGTTCGGGTATATAGAACATTAATCAAATAAATAAGTGGAGGTATCATTATGTTAGTTTCAGCAAAGGAAATGTTAACGAAAGCGAAAGCAGAGCACTACGCAGTTGGTCAGTTTAACATTAACAATCTTGAATGGACGAAGGCGGTATTGTTAACAGCACAGGAACAAAATTCACCAGTTATTTTAGGTGTATCAGAAGGCGCCGGAAAATATATGGGCGGTTTTAAAACCGTTTCCGCTATGGTAACTGCAATGATGGACGAATTAAAAATTACGGTTCCGGTTGCATTACACTTAGATCATGGTACTTATGACGGATGTTATAAATGCATGGAAGCAGGATTCTCATCAATTATGTTTGATGGTTCCCATTATCCCATTGATGAAAATGTTGCAAAAACAACAGAATTAGTTAAGGTAACTAGCGAAAAAGGGTTATCATTAGAAGCAGAAGTTGGTTCTATCGGCGGAGAAGAAGATGGTGTTATTGGTGCTGGAGAATTGGCAGATCCTAAGGAATGTAAGGCAATTGCAGACCTTGGTGTTACAATGCTAGCAGCAGGAATTGGTAACATTCACGGCAAATATCCTGAAAACTGGGCTGGACTTAGCTTTGAAACGTTAGATGCAATTCAGCAGTTAACAGGGGACATGCCTCTTGTACTTCACGGAGGTACCGGAATTCCAGAAGATATGATTAAAAAAGCAATCTCTTTAGGTGTAGCTAAGATTAATGTTAATACAGAATTACAATTATCATTTGCAGCAGCTACTCGTAAATATATTGAAGAAGGTAAGGATCTATCCGGTAAAGGATTTGACCCTCGTAAGCTTCTTGCACCTGGATTTGAAGCTATGAAAGCAACGGTAAAAGAGAAGATGGAATTATTCGGATCTGCTGGAAGAGCTTAATTAAACCAGAGGAATATTATTTTTAAAAATATAAGCTGTATCTTATATAATCCTGATTATATAAGATACAGCTTATTTAACATACTAATATATTTGATATGAGGGTCAAATTCCCATGCCAATTTTTTGCGCCACTATGAATATAAAAGGGGCATGGGAATTCGACAGCCTCTGTCGGATCCACACGAGCAAAGCTCGGCGCGTCCTTCTGGTATCTCCAGGATAGTTGCAGTTTCAGCAATGTTTTTGCCTCTTTTGAAGTCTGTAACATTCATTTATTAAGATTCTGGTGAGCCATGTTTTAGAATATGCCAGATTACGAACTTCTTTTCGGTGAATATATCCAAGATAGACGGCTTCATCGACTGCATCTATGGATAAGGTTTCATTACCAAGATAGCCATAGGCAATACGATACAACATTTCTTTGGATTCTTGTACCAGCAAAACATATTCTTTTTTGTGAAGTCCCATGTAGTATCTCCTTTTGCTCCATTCTTTTCCTTCTATACTAATTAGAGTACAATAGAGTAGTTTTTCATTTATAAATTAATTTTTATTTTTTATTTATGATTTGAGTATTTATAGAAACAATCTATACAAGTATTTTTTATATGAATTATCTATTTTTAAAACGAATTGAAACATTTTACTTATACCATTTAATTCTAATAATCTCTTAGCATGAATATATTATAAATTAGAAATAACCGTAAAACTACGGAAATGTAAATATTTTTATTTTTGTACAAACTATTAATCACACACTTGATTATCATGTAATCTTAAAGCGTAATAAAAATTTGTAATTATCTTATATAAATTTGCCCCTCAAATCAAATATATAATTTAATTGCAACCACACGCAAACTTTAGTAAAATATACATGTTATTATAAGTAATTAATGAAGGAGGACGTAATAAATGAATTATTTAGAAAAGTATCAACAGTGGATATCAGATTTCTATTTTGATGAAGCAACCAGAAATGAATTAAAAGATCTAGCTGGTAACAATACGGAGATTGAGGATAGATTTTTTAAAGATTTAGAGTTTGGTACCGGGGGACTTCGTGGTGTATTAGGCGCCGGAACCAATCGTATGAATATATATACCGTAAGAAAAGCAACACAAGGTCTGGCCAACTACATTAAGAAGCAGGGCGGGACTTCAAAGGGAGTTGCAATCGCTTTTGATTCCAGAAGAATGTCTCCTGAATTTGCAAACGAGACTGCCCTTTGCCTAAATGCCAATGGAATCAAAGCTTATGTGTTCGAATCATTAAGACCGACTCCTGAATTATCCTTTACCGTAAGAGAACTTGGATGCATCGCAGGTATTGTAATAACTGCCAGCCATAATCCTGCGGAATATAACGGATATAAGGCATACTGGGAAGATGGTGCACAGGTAACTTCTCCTAAGGATGTTGAAATCATAGAGGAAGTAAATGCAATTACAGATTATGCTGATGTTAAGACCATGGATAAAGCAGAAGCCATGGCGAATGGTTTGTATCATGTCATTGGAGCTGAAATTGATGATAAATACATGGCAGCACTAAGAAAGCTTGTTTTAAATCCTGTCGCAGAGGAATGCAAAGATATGAAGATTGTCTACACTCCTCTTAATGGGACAGGTAATCTGCCGGTAAGAAGAATATTAAAAGAGATTGGATTTACCAATGTATTTGTGGTACCAGAGCAGGAGATGCCGGATTCTAACTTTACAACGGTAGGATATCCGAATCCGGAAGATCCTAAAGTTTATACTCTTGCTAAGAAGTTAGCAGACGAAGTTGGAGCCGATATTATTCTTGCAACAGATCCTGATGCAGACAGACTTGGTGTACAGGTGCGTAATAAGAATGGGGAATTTGAGCTATTGACCGGTAATATGTCCGGTGCATTAGTTGCAGAATATGTATTCTCTCAGAGAGCGGCTAAAGGCACACTTCCTTCCAATGCCGCCTTAATTAAAACAATTGTAACTGGTAACATTACCGATCAGATCGCTAAATATTATGGGGCAACCTTAATTGAGGTCTTAACCGGATTTAAATATATTGGTGAGCAAATTAAATTATTTGAAGCAACGGGATCCAATGAATATGTATTTGGATTTGAGGAAAGTTATGGATTACTAGTCGGTACTCACTCCAGAGATAAAGATGCCATCGTTGCAGTTATGATGTTATGTGAAGCTGCAGCTTATTATAAGACACAAGGCATTACTTTATTTGAGCAAATGAATCAGGTGTTTGAGAAATATGGTTATTTTAAAGAGGATTTGGTGTCTGTTACACTAAAAGGAATTGAAGGTATGGACAAAATCAAGAGCATTATGGCAAGCTTTCGTAAGAATCCTCCTAAGACAGCCGGCGGTTATCAGGTATTAAGAGTTAGAGATTATCAGGAAGACACCATTACAGACATGGCAAACGGCAATATTACACCAACCGGATTACCAAAATCAGACGTTCTGTATTTTGAATTAAATGATGATGCATGGTGTGCCATCCGACCATCCGGAACAGAGCCAAAGATTAAATTCTATTATGGTGTTAAGGGTGAGGCTTTAGCAGATGCAGACACAAAATTGAAAAGTTTAGTACAGGATTCTGTTTGGAAGGTACAGTAAATAAAAATGTAGCATGTGTTATTTCATACTAAAATAAAGGGGAAACCGTATGAAAACAATAGGATTAATCGGCGGAATGAGCTGGGAAAGCACAGTGACCTATTATCAAATAATAAATGAGGTTATAAAAGAGAAGCTTGGCGGTTTACATTCTGCGAAATGTGTGTTGTATAGTGTGGATTTTCAGGAGATTGAAGAATGTCAGTCAAATGGTGACTGGGATAAAAGTGCAGATATACTGTCAGAAGCAGCACAGGCGTTAGAGAAGGCGGGAGCTGATTATATTGTTATATGTACCAATACCATGCATAAAGTTGTTGACACTATAAAGAGTAGAATTGCAATTCCTATTTTACACATTGCTGAAGCTACGGCAGAGAAATTATTAAAAAGCAATGTGACAAAAGTTGCCTTATTTGGAACGATTTACACCATGGAGCAGGATTTTTATAAATCCAAGTTAATTGAAAAAGGGCTGGAAGTTATCATTCCAAAGGCAGAGGACAGAAAACTTATAAACAGTGTAATCTATGATGAATTATGCCTGGGAGTTACAGCCGAAGCATCTAAAAAAGCCTTTTTGGATGTAATGGATGGACTTGCTGCAAGCGGAGCACAGGGTATTATTCTTGGCTGTACGGAGATTGGACTGCTGGTTCAGCAGCAGGATACAAAGATTCCTTTGTTTGACACAACACGGATCCATGCAACTTCTGCAGCGTTAACATCAATAGAGTAGAAAAAAACTAATAAAAAAAATAGTAATAAAAAGATAGTAATAAAAAAACAGTAATAAAAAAACAGTATAAAAAAACAGTATAAAAAAGAGTAATAAAACAATATCAACACAATAATGATACAATAATAAAGAATTCCCTATACAGACATTATAGAATAAGAATGTATGTACTAGGGAATTCTTTTATAAAGCTATATAAGATTTATGAAATTAAAATCTGTGTAAATATATTGCTAAAAGTAATAATCTCAGGAAAAGACAAGAATAAAAGGATCGCCTATTATTAGGTCAATTTCTGTCCGCAATTCGGGCAGAAGTTTGCTTCACCGGTTTTCTGTCCACAGTTTGGGCAAAAGTTAGGTTTCTGACCGTTTTCTGCAGGCTGGTTACCTGCCATCGTAGAATTGGGTAAAACTCCACCCATATTCATATTTTGCATCATCTGACCTGCCATCTGCATACCCATCATCATGCCTGCCATGTCTGCAGCAGCGCCACCGCCAGAAACCTTGCCGGTTGAAATACCTTCTGTCATGGCAGCCTGTTGGAATTTGCCCATATCACCGATCATACTGTGAGAAGCAGTTTTATTTATCATATTCTGTATTTCTTCTGGATAGGTAAAACTCATAATAGAAAGGCCGGTGATAGTAATGCCGGTATCAAATATCTGCATGTCTAAATCAGTTTTTAGCCCATTTCCAATGTCAAAAGAATTAGACTGCAGATTAAACATATCTTTGCCTTCTTTCACAATCCATTTCATCAGTAACTGATCCAATACAGCAGTAATACGAAGCTTAACATCGTCAACCAGGTAACTGTCTTTTACACCTGCGATTTTGTCAATAAGTTTTACATAGTCATTTACCTTAAAGTTAAAGGTTCCATTGGCACGGATTGGCATGCCGCCTGGTAGCTGCGGAGTAGGGATATTAATTGCACTTTTTGTTCCCCATTTCACCGTAAATTCTTTGGTGTTTATAAATAATACTTCCGCACGCATACCACTGTTAAAGCCGAATTTAAATCCTTTTAAGGTTGATAAGAAAGGTATGATTTCAGATTCAATATCATAGTCTCCCTCGTCTTTAAAGATACCTTCTATTTTACCGTTAAACAGGAATACAGCGTCCTGACCTGGACGGATGATTAACTTACTTCCTTTTTTGATCTCGTTGTTATGCCATTTGTAAAAGATCATATCTTCCCGAAATTCTTCCCATTCAACTACATTTGAAAATTGTCCTGAAAAAAGTCCCATTGATTTATTTTCCTTTCTTACATTAATATTTCTATAGGTAATTGTGAAACTAATAAATATTCTGAATTTGTTTTTTAGATTAAACCATGACCCGAGTCGGCTTTAACTTGTTAGAAACTTCGTCCTCCGCCGCTGTGAGAGTGTCCTCCACTTGATATTCCACCGCCACCGCTGCTTCGTCCCATGCCTCCGCCTCTGTTATTATTGGATGGTTTTCTGATTCTGGTGGTTACAGTTCTGATATAGTCATCTTTATTTGCAACGATTCCGGAATTTTTACCATCCATATAGGTCCTGCTATTCACTGTGACTCTGCCGCCGGATTGATAAGCCATTATGCCAACAGCTACGGCTCCAATTAGAGCAGAAATCCCAAGTAAAAGCAAAGGATTTTCCAATACGTTTTCCTCACCATAATAATTACTTGGACCGTCATAAGACGCTTCGCCGTAATAATTACCGGAACCTTCCGCTCCGATAACAGGAGAGGTATTGACACCTTTTTCTTCGTTCATATAATAAGCAGATTGCTTTGCAAATTCTTCCATAGCATCAAAATACGCACCGTCTGAAAGAAGAGAAACAATATCATCTAGCATATATTCAATTCTGTCGTTATGGATATAGTACTGTGCATCCCCGTATCCCTGTATTTCCACACCCCGGTCATTAGGATCCATGTTCACCAGAATCAGTACGGCATCTCCAAAGGTTTGATTATACCCAAAACCGTATTCATCATAAAAGTCCCCTAAATACGTTTTTCTTGTTTTACCGTCTAGAGTGTCTTCTGTTATCATAACGATATCTACCTGACCCTCATCACCGTATTCTTTTGCGATGGCTTCAAGTTCTTCGACTTCTTCCTGTGTAAACAGACCATAGAAGTCATAAACTTTCTGGTCTTCTGGTGCAGCAAAAGCAATAGCTGTATGAAATAAAAATACAGATAAGATTAATATTATTGTAAATAAAGATAAGATACCACCATGGAATGCAGGAATATTCTTAACTCTATCTTTTATTTGATTCATTTGAGCAACCATATCAATAACCTCCCGCTAACAGTGTGATTATTTGCAGAATAATAAATGAGGCACCGGTGATGCCTGCAAACCATCCGGCTATTTTGCCTTTACTAAGAGGAGGCTTTCCTACAATCTTGCCGGTCTGGCCATTCATGGCAAAGATATGCTCCGACTGCTTGTAATCATAGCAGACCATCCACACCGGTAACAGCACATAATCAGCATGCCGTTCACGTATATTAATACTCTTATGATTATAGGAGGTTGTTGCATAGCCCTGTATGGTTGAACGGATGTAACTCTCTACATATTCTTCAATTCTATCTTGTATTCTTGGCAGCAATTCCTTGTCGTTATAATTATATTTTTCGGCTATGTACCCAGCTAAATAAGGCATGTTAAAATCTTTCAGATTATCATAATGATAGGGTTCTAACTTATCCATTAATTCATCATTCATCTTAGAAGAAGCATCTGCAGGTACCTTCATATAGTTTAAGTCCACCTGCCGAAATACGTGATAATAGCTTGTGTCGGTGTAAATATATTCACCTCGGGTATAGGTATGAACCCTGGTGCAGGTGGCATCCACTTCCCCCTGCCCATTTAAATCATACAGCCAGAATGGAACGTATAATCCTGTAATACTCTTAATTCGGTCAGCTGTCATAAAACCTTTTGGTGTCAGTAAGCCCTTTTTACACCATTTCTTGAAAGCCTCCTGCGCCTGTTCTTTATTAATTGAGAATGGAATTACTTTGGCAGGGGCAAGGCTTCCCGTCAGACGGTCACCAAGTACTACGCCAGCACCA
>JAQZAX010000177.1 GCA_029239455.1 Anaerocolumna sp. | reverse complement strand
TTATATCAGCCTTAACCGGACAGAGATTGCCTAAATTATTCGAGCTGATTGAACAGGTAATACAGAATCAGAATCTGCGTATTGCAACGGGTGTACTAAACGAAATTATGATGGAAGCAGTTGCATTACAGCAACCGCCATCGGATAAAGGCAAAAGATTAAAACTATATTATATTACTCAGGTATCAGTAAAGCCACCAACTTTTGTTATTTTTGTAAATGATAAAGAGTTGATGCATTTTTCATATACCAGATACATTGAGAATAAGATTAGGGAAGCGTTTGGTTTTGGTGGAACATCTTTAAAATTCTTTATCAGAGAGCGAAAGGAAAAGGAATAGTATGCTGTCTAAAATATTGATTTGCTTAGTGCTTGGTTATGCTTTTGGATGCTTCTCTACAGGTTATGTAGTTGGTAAAGCAAATAATATTGATATTAGAAATTATGGAAGTGGGAATGCTGGAACTACGAATGCATTGCGAACTCTTGGCTGGAAAGCTGGGCTAATAACATTTTTAGGCGATGCATTTAAGGCTGTGATACCAATATTATTGGTGCGTTTTTTCATTTATCCAAATGATAACTTGGCAGAATTATTACCTTTATATACCGGACTAGGGGTAGTATTGGGTCATAATTTTCCTGTTTGGTTACATTTTAAGGGAGGTAAGGGCATCGCAGCTACTGGCGGTGTTATGTTGGCTTTTGACTGGAGACTTGCAATTGCTGCCTTATTGGTATTTATCATTGTTGTGGCAATAACAAGATATGTATCTCTTGGATCACTTTTAATCTCCCTTATGTTTCCTATTTGGGTTATCATTTTGTATCCGGGAAATCTACATATGTTTATAGTAAGTTTAATATTTACAGTCTCAGCCTTCTATAAACATCATGGTAATATTAAAAGATTATTAAACGGAACAGAAAATAAAATTGGACAAAAAATTAAAATCGAAGGACAAAATTCATAAATTTATTTAAGAAGTACAAAATAATAAAATTATCAGTTTGATAATAAAATAAACGTTAATTGGAGGAGAAAAATGGCTAAAGTAAGTGTTTTGGGAGCTGGAGCCTGGGGTACAGCAATTTCAATGCTATTGGGGAATAATGGACATGAAGTTACGTTATGGTCAGCCCTGGTACCGGAAGTCGAAATGCTAAGGAAAGAAAGGGAATTAGTAGATAAACTTCCAGGAATTAAGCTTCCTGAGAGTGTTTCTATTTCCGATGATTTAGAAAGTGCCTGTACCGGAAAAGAGTTAATAGTTTTTGCGGTAGCATCCCCGTTTGTCCGAAGAACGGCGAAAATGGCCAAACCTTTTATTAGAGAAGATCAAAAAGTTGTTAATGTGGGAAAAGGGATTGAAGAATCCACGTTAGACACGTTAACAGATATATTAAAAGAAGAACTACCAGGCGCTGATATTGCTGTTTTATCAGGTCCTAGTCATGCAGAAGAAGTAAGCCGTTCTATCCCCACCACCTGCGTTGTTGGTGCAGAATCGAAAGCTACCGCTTATTTTATTCAGGATGTATTTATGAGTGAACGTTTCCGTGTATATACCAGTCCTGATGTAATTGGCATTGAACTTGGTGGATCCTTAAAGAATGTTATTGCACTTGCAGCTGGTATTGCCGACGGATTAGGTTTTGGAGATAATACGAAGGCAGCACTTATGACCAGAGGGATTGCAGAAATCAGCCGTCTTGGAATTGCAATGGGCGGGAAGATGGAAACTTTCGCTGGATTATCCGGTGTAGGCGATTTAATCGTAACTTGTACAAGCAAACATAGCCGTAACCGAAACGCAGGTTATTTAATGGGAAAAGGTTATTCCATGGAAGAAGCAATGAAAGAAGTAAAACAGGTGGTTGAAGGCGTTTATTCCGCGAAAGCCGCACTTGATTTAGCTAAGAAGTACAATGTAGATATGCCAATTGTAGAACAGGTTAACAAAGTACTATTTGAAAATAAATCTCCGGAAGAAGCAGTGAATGACTTACTACTTCGAGATAAGAGAAGAGAATATTCTGAATTGAAATGGGAAAGGTAAATGTAAATACTGAATTTAAAAAGTATGTTTTTGCCTTTCAGAAGTATTAAGTGTTTTGACTTCATATGCAACCGGAAATGCAGTTTTTGTTTCTTGAAAAACATGTATATCTGGTTACATGTGAAGTCTATTTATATTATGGAGTAATTATAATTTAATAAGGTAATCACATAACTTATTAATAGTCTGAATTTACGATACTCCATTATTACATTAACATAACATGAAGGAGGTACATAATGATTCAAGATATTGAACCAAAAATTTTCAATAATAATTTTAAAAATAAAAAAGCAGAGCCACAGGATCTGTTCCTTTCCTATAAAGGGGATACGGTTCTAGTTCGAGAAGAAAAGGACAAACTTTGGTATCCGTCATTCTCTGATTTTGAGGTAGAATATCCACATCTTATAGATAAGTCTCAGTTCCTTTTTAGTATAGATGACATTAACTACTACTTGGTAGAGGAAATGGGGCTTGACTCAGTAGATGGGTGGTGCTACGTAACTACTAACAGATTCAGGACAGAGCAAAAATACTGGCGTTCCTATGCTGGTGTAGTTGGGTGGCAGCTGAATCGCTGGTATAGCAATCATCGTTTCTGCAGCAAATGTGGTAAATCGATGAAACATTCTGACAAGGAAAGGATGCTTTATTGCGAAATCTGTGGATTTCAGAAATACCCGACGATTTCCCCGTGCGTGATCGTAGCTGTTCATAATGGAAACCGTCTGCTTTTGACCAAGTATGCAGGACGCGCATATACTAAATTTGCTCTTGTAGCTGGCTTTGCCGAGATAGGAGAGAGTCTTGAGCAGACCGTTCACAGAGAAGTAAAAGAGGAAGTAGGAATTAAGGTAAAGAATCTGAAATTCTACAAAAGCCAGCCCTGGCCGTTTACAGATACGCTGCTAGTAGGTTTTTTCGCTGAACTTGATGGCGATGATACCATCACAATACAAGAGGACGAACTATCTTTAGGTGTATGGGTGAACAGAGAAGATATCCCGCCAGAGGAACTAAAGATAAGCTTAACCGGTGAGATGATGGAAGCATTCCGAACTGGTTTGGTCGAATTGTAATCAATTTTTATGTCATGAATTAATCCTAAAGTGCATATGTATAGATATAACCGAAAGGAGGATGGCATATGTTAGACCAATATTCGTCACTGGACTCAAATCAGATATACGATGTTTATAATGATATTA
>JAQZAX010000054.1 GCA_029239455.1 Anaerocolumna sp. | reverse complement strand
ATTTGTTGTGTAATCTACATTGACTGCTCCTCCAGAGCCGGTTCCGCTTCGATAATAATTTAATTGTATTCTTCCAAATACAGAAACTTTTTCACCTTCCTGAATGGGTAATACGGCATCTTCATTTTTTAGTAAAACAGCACCTTCCCCAGCAACTATTCTTGTATATTCAGCAAATCCCTCTAAGGGAATACCAATTTTTTGTTCACTCACAGTGTATGATTCCTCCTATCATAATTATGTAATTATTATAGCAAATCAACAATAACTATGATATAATTTCTATATAAAAAAATGCAACAAATTTGTCATAGGAGTAATTTATATGATATATCCAGAACAAAAAAGAGAGATTATTAACGGAATTGTCTTTGACTATTTATGTCATATTCAGGAAGTTTCAGGACCTGGTATCGTATATCCAGCACATTTTCATAGTTATATCGAATTATTGTACGGCATATCAGGTGAGTTTGATGTCCTTATCAATGGCATTTGTCATCCTTTTATAAAAGGGGACATGGTACTGATTAATTCAAAAGAGGTGCATCAGATTAATTCAGCTTGTCCATCCAAAGGTCAATATATAGTACTTCGGTTTGAACCGGAATTAATATATAACAGTATGTTTCATAATTATTTAGAGATTAAATATGTACTGCCATTTATAATGGAGAGTTCTTCACATAAAAAAGTAATCAAAAACATGGAGATTAACTCAACCTTTATACCAGAACTTTTATATGAGATATTAAATGAATTTGAAACAAAAAGTTATGGATATGAACTGGCAATCAAGAATCACATAGGCCGAATCTTCCTATGGATTTTACGTTACTTTCATACAACTGGTACGGATTTATCCATTAACTCTATGACATTTGAAAACCAGATAAAGCTGTTACAACCAGCCATGGATTATGTTTTGGAGCATTATAAAGAAGATATAAGTGCCTGGGATATGGCAGCACTATGCAATTTAAGTTATAGCTATTTTTCCAGAACCTTTAATAAAATTATGAAAATGAACTTTCATGAATATGTTAACCATATAAGAATTATGGAAGCCGAAAAACTTCTGTTATCTTCTGAAATGAATATAACGGAAATATCAACTGCCGTTGGTTTTAATACTACCAGTTATTTTATTAAAATATTTAAAATTTATAAAAACATATCTCCAAAACAATTTAAAGTGTCAGGCACCATGAATAAATAATGAACAAAACGTGAACTAATGATGAACATGCTGTTCATCATTAGTTCACAGTGCCTGACACCTTACCGACAATTGGAAGCTTTTCCAGCCTGGTGGTGATTCCTTGATGACACGTAATAAACTGCTGGCTCAAATCCCGGCCTGCAATCATGCCAAAGTGTCTTCCCCCTGACCATAAGGTAATGCTGCTCATATCATATACGGTTCCATTTACAGCTACAAAAGGTGGATTCCCGTTGGTTCCGTTATAAACTGCAAGTTCTTCCAGTGTAAATTCCCGAAGCATGTCTGTGTCTGTTCTAGCCTCATTTTCATTCATAACCTGTTCTATCTGTTCAATGAATTGATTGGTTCTCTCCTCCATTTTATCATTATAATTGTTTATTTCATTGGTGGATGTGGAAAGAATCTTCATCTGATTTAAAAAGCAAATCTCATTTTTGTATTGATAAATTACTTCAACAAGTTTTGGATTATGCATAAACAATTCATCTCCTACACTATTTAGAAATCATATTTAGAAAATCAGAAAATAGACCACTATTTTTTATTTTATAAAAAAACCACTGATGTAATAATATTCATCTTCCCCTTCCGTAGTTTTTATCTTTACCTGCCTCTCCAGAGTAAAGTAATCCTTTTCAATTATATAAATATATAAATGATCCTGATCCATTACATATAAATTGTTATCTTTTACCTGCATTTGAAGTAAATCATGTTCAAACTCTATTATCTGCTGTGTATTATTTTTCATATCTAAAATTGTCAGCTTATTTCCCCGTGCTTGTGCTAAATTACAATGAGAAATCAGTATTTTATCCTGATAGGGAATTATTTCTAAAGGTCCTTGCTCATTTAGTATAATATCTGTAATTTCTCCTTCTAAAGACATGCAGCTTAACTTGTTACTTGGGTTGTCATCACTATCTGTTGAACTTGTAAAGTATAATTCATTTCCAATCAATGTAGTTTTATATTGCCCACTACCATGATCACTAATATCTTTCTTATCAAGTATAGTTAACGATTGGTCCAGAGTATAAAGATAAGTTATCAGTTTACCATTGTCTCCTTTTGTCTGTCCAAAAGCGTATAATATTTGGGCATTTACATAAAGTTTACTAATGTATACATCCTCTATATCTATTTGTTTTACTGTACCATTGCTAATCTCATACTGACTAATGCTAGAAATCCCATTTAAGGTATTGCTGGTATAAATAAATTGATTATTTACTGCCAGACTATTCATAGCTAATTGATCAATCTTGTATTCTTCCAATTCACCTGTCTCTAACTTCATTCCAAGTACAATACCTGCATCTTTTTTATTTCCTAGTCCTTGGGGAATGGTATATACAACATTATTGTAAATGACTGGAGTATAATATAAATTTCCCATGGTTCCATACGGAAGTATCTGTGTATTTACCAGAATAAGCTCATTATTGTAGTAATGAATAATGCTTCTATTATCCTGTTCCGTTGTCTCAATTACAGCGAGAAAATATTCTGGATTATATTCCTGATAGGTTAGTTTAAATTTTGTTGTCAATTGTTTGCAACCTGTTAATAGAACTGTTAATAGCATGGCTATAATAAATATTTTTTTAATAAAATCACTCCTTACTAAAAATTGGGGTTGTTATTGATTAACTTCATCCACAACCCCAATGAATTCTATTTTTATTTCTAGGCTTTTACTTCATTATACCAATCAATTATTTTTGATAAACAGTATAAGTATTTGATGAATTAACTAATTCCATAGGATGAATGGCACTGCCGAAATCACTGGTATTTAGGTTAATACCATAAAGGTCCAGGAAAGCTGCGTATACTAACTGGGAACAATAGAACTTGGATCTGGTTGTAACATCATAGTAATTCCAGTTGTATGGTTTCCCTTTTTGACTGTAACACCAATTGGATGCATCATTATCCTGCGCTGCAGTGGTTCCATAAGTTGTTACTCCGTAACATGTACTTTTGGAAGTGTTCCAGTTATTCGGTCCTGTAGTAACCCCACCAGATAATGATTCTACTACAGTTGTGCTGGTCCAGATAATAGCTGCATGTCCCGTAGGTATTAGTCCTTTATAAGCATCTGCGGTAACAAGTATTACTCCATATCTTGTAGGATATGTACCAAAAGATTGAATGGATATGCCGCCGGTAGTCTTATCCGGTTGAACCTGCTGCTCTTTTGCCTCTTGTATTTCAAGAGCCACTTCTGCAGCGGGAAAAACTTCAGAAGCAGGGGTATACTGATCTTTAGGAGCAGCTGATACTCCTGTATTTGTAAATAACATCATTACTACAATAGCCAATCCAATAGTCCTTTTTTTCCAAGTGTTTTTCATTCCTTTTACCTCCTTTAATTTGTTCTCATAAAGAATTAAATAGTGAGTTTCGATGCGAATGGTCCTAGCTTAAATGACTTAATCATCCAATGGAATCACCACCTTTTTCCAATTTTTAATTTACCCCTTGTTTCTTTGGTACGTCCATAATACCACATACCATATGGGCATGCTAAAGTTTGGTAAAACTTGTACATATATTTGGAAAAACTTAAAAGTACCATAGAACAAAGAATGTGCCTTAGCACACTCTCGCGCCAAACGCGGCCAGCAAAGCTGGCATATACTTTACGCGCGAGTGTGCATCCTGCCCGGAGGGATTATATTAAAACATTCGAAAGCTTATTCTTATATATTCAATAAATCACATTATTTTGTTAAGGAAAAACAGGAGCCCCGTCTGTATTATATAAAGATGGTCCTGCCGGTGTGGGAATGTTAGCATGGCCTACCGGAATGTCAATGGCTTGTACCTTTAATAAAGAACTTCTCATGAGTTTGGTAACGCCTGCGGAACGGAAGCGGAACTTCTGCAGGTTGACAGCTGATTGGCTCCGGCTGTTAATATTCAGAGAAATCCTATTGGGGGAAGAAACTTTAAATATCATTCAGAAGACCCAAGACATACTGGCTTTTGTGGATTGTCTATTACCCTTGGAACCCAGGAGAATAATGAAGTTAGTACCTGTCCCAAGCATTTTGCAATTAACGAACAGGAAACTTACCGCAGTGGCAGTATAAAAAACACTACGATGCTCTTGATTCTATTATTGAGGAACGAGCAGGTGTCAGGCACCATGAACAAACTATGAACAAAATTGTTCATAGTTTGTTCACGGTGCCTGACACCCTACCTACAATTGGTAACGTCTCTAATCTTGTTGTAACACCTTGATGGCATGTAGTAAACTGCTGCGTTAGATCTCTGCCTGCGTTTAAGCCAAAATGTCTTCCGCCCGACCAGGCAGCTACATCACCCATGTCGTATACAATTCCATTCACAGCAACATAAGCTGGATTCCCTGAGGTCCCGTCAAAAGCTGCCAGCTCTTCTAATGTAAATTCTAACGGCTCACCAGGCTCACTAGTTTCGGTTTCCTCTTCATTCACAACCTCCTCCAGCTGCTTAATAAAAAGAGTGGTTCTTTCCTCAATTTTATCAATATAATGATTTTTTTCAAATGGAGAAACAGATAGTATTTTCATTTGATTCAAATGGCAAATCTCATCTCTGTACTGATATATTAGATTCAAAAGATTGGATTTTTGTTGCATTTTTACACCCACCTCATATCGCAGGTTTACCTGCGATACTGCCATAAATAAATAGGTTGAAAAAATCTACTTATGGCGAATCCTTTCTTTAATTATATTTTCTTTCAACTTTTACACCTCTTCACTATGTCAATTCTATTATCAATATATTATAACTTGAATAAAATATTCCAATTCAAAAGTAAAAAAACCCAAAACATAATGTTAAATGTCTTGAGTTTTTCAAATATTATTTTTATTCCACGAAGATTTAGTTATTTCGTTAAAGATATGCAAGATCCTCTCTTTAATAAAGAAGACTCATATATGATATGCTGCGTCTTACCTCCCTGCATCATGTCAAAAAGCACTTCAACACCAGACAGTGCCATCTGATGTGCCGGCTGGGATATGGTGTCCAGGGAAGGATGATAGAATTCTGCTTCTTCGATTCCATCGAATCCGATAATGGAAATGTCCTCAGGAATACGAAGTCCACTGGATAGCACAGCTTTTGCAGCTCCAATTGCAACAATATCTGCAAATGCAAAGACTGCCGTTAAGTCTTTATTCTTTAGCAACAGCTGTTTCATCATCTTAAACCCGAAATCAAAACCGGAAAGAGAAGAAAAATCCGTAGCTATTAACGCAGGATCATAAGGGATATTATATTGTTGCAGGGCTCTAAGATATCCTTTATGTCTAAGAGAGTTTGGTGTCATAATATTAATGGGTGCATTATAGATAAAGCCAATTCTTCTGTGCCCAAGAGAGATCAAATATTCCACTGCCTTAAATGCTTCCGCTTCATCATCAATTCTAACGCTGGAATAGTTCTCAAGAGGAACATCTGCTCCTGCAGATACAGTCATAAAGATACAGGGCACTTTTAGGCGCTTAAACTTCTCAGGAGAATAATTAAAGGAACCTCCCATAATTATAATTCCCTGAAGATTTCTATCCTGGGTCTCCTGAATAGCAACGTCCACTTCATTTTCCGTATCTTCCACATTTTGAATAATTAATTGATAACCTCTCAATGCTACTTTTTGTTTAATTACATTTATCATCTTCTGAAAAAATGGGTTCGCGATTGATTTGACCAATAGCGCCACACTATTGGACTGGGTTGATTTTAAATTCCTTGCATTATTATTAGGAATGTAGTTATATTCTGATATTACTGACATTATCTTTTCTCTGGTCTTCGGGCTGACAGGCCCAGAATTATTAAGTACCCTGGATACTGTCGTTATACCTACTCCGGAAAGTTTTGCAATTTCCTTGATTGTAATTTCCATATTCCCACCCTGTAGTTTACAATTTTACTTGTCTATATTTTACTATTATACTATATACACCGTAGGGTTGTCACTAAAATTATATTGGGAGACAATAAATGTCTCCCAATAATCTTTATTATTGACCTACTGGTGTAAAGTTAGCTAACTGTGCTTTTACTTCTTCAATTACCTTGTTGATTCCAGCTTGTTCTAACTGTTTTCTGTATTCAGCTACAGCATCTTCTGGAGATTGTGTTGTTTTTCCAAGAAGAATCTGAATTCCAAGCTGTGAATTAACGTTAGAAATAGCTGCAATTTCAGTTGTTACATTACTTGGATCAAAGCTAAAACCAACATAAGGATTATCAATTGCAGTTTCGTTCCATTTTTCATTTAATTCATAACGGCGAGGATCTTCAGAAGCGTAAGGAATATTAAACTTATCATTTCTAAGTGACCATACAGAGAATCCACCGCCATCTACTGCTGCATCAAATCCTTCCGGCTGTTTAGCAACTCCGTCTACAACTTCATATTGTTTGCCTTCGATACCATATTGAATTAAACGATAGTAAGATTCATCTGTCATAAATTTCTCAATTGCCATTAAAGCTCTTTCCGGATTTTCGGAAGTGATGCTAATAGCTGTCGCATTTTCTACGCCCATTTTTCTCTTGATTTTTCCGCTTGCTTCAGCAAATGTATAGAAATCAGTTTCAACACCTAATTTTTTATTTGTTGTACCATATTGTCCTGACCAGTCTGCCATATGAGTAATGTATGCAGCAGATAAACCATTAAAGAAATTGTCTTTTGCACTTTGTTGAGAAGCTAAAACGTCTGCTGTCCAGTAACCCTTATCAGCCCATTCACGCATTTTCTTTGCGAATTCAACAAATTCGTCAGTAAATGCAGGATGGAAGACATCATCATATGCTTCTGCACTTGTAGCTGCTAAGAATGGTTCCGCTGTTGATATACCAGGAACTTCATCAATCCATGTGCTTGTTGTGTTAAGGAACATTCTGTATAAGTCCATTGCTAAAGATGCAGAACCATTCATTGGAACCATTTCTCCAGCTGCTAGTACAGCATCCATATATTTTTCCATACCTTCAATAGAAGTTACTTCTTCTACACCGTATTTTTCTCTTAAATCACGGCGGGTAACAAATCCATAAGGTGTAAATTCGCTATAAAGGGTAGGAATACCAAAGATTCTTCCGTTAACTTTAGTAGATTCCCAAACACTTTCAGGTATTTCAGCTTTTAATGTAGGTGCATATTGATCTAACATATCTGTAATATCTACAATTGCTCCCTGACTTGCTATTGTGTTGTAAGTAATCGGTGCATTTGGTGATGCATGAGTCAAATCAAATTGTTCACCTGATGCAAAAAGAAGTGGGTATTTTGTTCCTAAATCGCCCCAGTCAATATACTTAATTTCAATGGTTGCATTAATATCTGCTTTTAATTTCTTATTAATCTCTGCTAAAATTTCTTTGTTAGCTACACCTTCTCCACCCCAAAGGTAGTAAACTAAATTTACTTCTTCTGAGAGATCAATTTCTGAAGCTGCTGTTTCATTTCCAGCAGCAGTTGTTGCTGTGGTACCACTTGTTGGTTCATTTTTAGAAGTATTGCTACAGCCTGCCAAAGTTCCAACACTTAATAACATAGCCAAACCCAAAGCTATCATTCTTTTTGTCTTTTTCATCTTATATCTCCTCCATATAATTTTTATATACTAAATCACATGAAATGTGACTAGTTATCCTTTTACAGCTCCTACAGTTAACCCGGAAATAAAATATTTTTGAACAAATGGATATAATAATATAATAGGACCAATAGCTACTACTGCCGTTGCCATCTTAATGGATTCAGAAGGCAGGTCCATGTTATTTATTACAGCTCCCTGCTGGACTAATAATTGTACGTTAGCTTGTGACACAATCTTTTGTAAGAAAAACTGCAGTGGGAATTTATTCTGTGACTGAATATATAACATGGCATTATACCACTCATTCCAATATCCTAAAGCAAGGAAGAGTCCAATTGTAGCTAAAGACGGTGTGGATAGGGGCATATAGATCTGCCAATAGATTCTAAAATCTCCTGCTCCATCAATAGCCGCTGATTCATATAAGGAATCCGGTATTGATTTCATAAAGTTTCTCATTAAAAAGATGGACCATGCACTCATAAGACTTGGTAAAATCATGGCTAACACATTATCTTTAAGACCTAAGAAACTAACCATTAAAATGTAACTTGGAACCAAGCCTCCACTAAACAAAGTGGTAAAATAAATAAAGAAGGATATTACATTTCGATATTTAAAATCACTTCTGCTAAGTACATAGCCTGCCATGGACATAAAGAACAATCCGAAAGCAGTGCCTACAATGGTAATAAAGATAGTTACGGTGTATGCACTAAATAATTTCTTGGAATTTTTAAATAGGAACTCATAAGCACTTGTGGTAATATCATTGGGTATTAATTTAAATCCTTCCGATACTATTTCTTTTTCATTCATAAAGGAAGATGCAATCATGAGCAAGAAAGGAAATAAACACAATAACGCAAATAATGTTATTACGATATAGAATAGGATTCGCATGATAAATCCGTCTTTATTTTTTTTATAATAATTAGCTATCATACAGCACCCCCCTAGAATAAAGCATATTCAGGCTCAATTTTCTTAACAATTAGATTCACTGTAAGAACAAAAAATAAACCAAATAATGACTGATAGAATCCAACAGCAGCACTTAGTGAGAAATTAAACTGCCCCATTAAGCTACGGAAAACATAGGTATCTATAATATCTGTTTGCGCATACAACAAGGAGTTGTTACCAATAATATTATAGAATAAGTCAAAAGAACCTTTTAAAATACCGCCTAAGCCAAAAAGCAATAATAGGATTGCTGTAGGTTTTAACAAAGGCAGGGTAATATATCGTATTCTCTGTGTTGCTCTTGCACCGTCAAGGGCAGCAGCTTCATAGATATCTCCGCCAATCCCCGTAATGGTTGCCAGATAAATGATCATCCCATATCCAGTTCCGTTCCAGACTTTAAATGCTACGATGATATACTTCCAGATTCCCTGATCAGAGTAAAATTGATGACTCTCGAATCCCAAGGAATTTAACAAGGAATTTATAAAACCAAAATCATAATTAAATAGATTGTAGGCAAAATATCCAACAATAACCATGGATATAAAATATGGTAAAAGAATAACAGACTGGGTTATCTTCTTAAACCACTTGCATTTTATTTCCGACAGCATAATTGCAAGTACAATCTGCGTCAGGTTACCAACTAATAAAAATGCCAGATTATAAAGAAGAGTATTCTTGGTAATTGTCCATAACTGCCCTGTCTTAGCTAAGAATTCAAAGTTTTTAAGTCCTATAAAATTACTTCCGAAGATTCCTTTATTAATATTGTAATCCACAAATGCCACATACGCCCCAGGCATTGGGATATAGCTAAATACTATAAAGAATATAATTGTGGGAAGCAGCATCAGGAACAGTACTCTTTTCCTAACTAATTCATGACTAAAACTTTTAAAATGAGTTTGAATCTTTGTCATAAGGTTAGTCCTTTCCTTAATGGGTTACCTTGGATTTTGTGCTTTCTTATTATATACGTATTATGGTACTGTGCACATTTACTATGGTAACGTTTTCATTTATGATTATAATGTAACTTATGTCCATAGTATATTCAACTTTTCGCCACTTGTCAAGGGCTTTTGAAAAATATTATTGATATTAAAATAACAAAAATATATAAAAATTTAATTATATCACTTGTTCTATTGACATATTTTAATAATAATACTATAATGAGTTTGAAATTTATATATTTTCTGAAACCGTTTCCACATTTATAAACAGGAGGTTTTTAGGCTAATAATTACACCTTACATTTACATCTACTCAGCCACTCATCACATTATATTTTACATAAAGAAAGGAATTACACGAAATGAAACCAATTCATGATTTCTATGAATTTAATTATGGAAAAACGAAATTTCGTTTTCTTACCTCTGGAGATATCTTTCAGTTTACTTATGGTGACATGATGATCAATCAGTTCCGTGGAAATGCAAAGGATGGTTCACTTAACAATATTTACCTTCGCATTTACAAGAAAGACGGAATAAAGGCGTATCCTTTATTAGGGATTATGTCCTCCTCTACTTTAAGAAAGGGAAAACATTACCTTGCGTACATCGGAACTCTTGAAGGTATCACCTACCAGGTTACCTTCCGTGGTACCGATAATCTGTGGTATTGGGATATCTCCTTATCTGGAAATGGTGAAACCGTAGATTTACTTTATGGTCAGGATATTGGGATTGCATCAGTCGGTGGTGTTTTAACTAACGAGCTATATACCGCACAATACCTTGGACACAGCATATTCTCTTCGGATCATGGATATGTACTATGTTCCAGACAAAATCAGGATCAGGGCTCTTCTTTCCCTTATATTCAGCAGGGTACCCTAGGAGTTAGTGCTATACACTATTCAACAGATGGAATGCAATTCTTTGGAACTTCCTATAAAGCTACCAATACTCCAGTAGTATTACAAAAAGATTTGCCTGATGTAAACTACCAGTTTGAATTTTCTTATACCGGATTACAGACAGAAAAATTTCTGTTGGATACTCCAAAGCAGGCAGTTTTTTATGGATTGTTCCAGGAGGATCATAAAGATGCTGTTACCAGCTTAGAATACCAGGAATTAATTAAGCAAACCTATTCTGAGCTTCCCGATGATGATGAATTCGTCCTTTGTGACTCTGTTCAGATTAGGGAACACTTTGGAGAGCCTTATGCATCGCCAACTTTAAATGAAGGTACTATATTTGATATGTTTCCAGACCATCTGTTGGAGGAATACAGAGATAATACCCTTCTCTCCTTTTTTACAGAAGGTCACAGCCATATTGTAACTCAGACGAAGGAAACCCTTACGGAACGCCCTCATGGTACTATAATTACTACCTTTCTAGACACAAAGGAAGTAAATAGTAATCTGATTACAACAACCAACTACATTTACGGTTTATTTCATGGCCAGACTGTCATTGGCAATACTTCCTTTCACAAATTTTTATCTACACCAAGAGGATTATTAAATATACAAAAAAATTCCGGCCAACATTTATACGTAAAAATAGACGGTGTTTACCGCTTGCTGACTTTGCCTGCCATTTATGAAATGGGTATGAATTATTCCAAATGGTACTACAGCCTTCCTGATGATATGTTAATTGTAACCTCCTTTACGGTTGCAAAGGAACCTACTGTAGTATTAGAAGTAAAGAGTCAGAATCATATTTCCTATGATTTTATTCTTACAAATCAACTGGTTATGGGCGAAAATGAATTATTTCAGGAAATTGTACCTGCTAAAATAGCCCAAGGTTTACGTTTTAACATGGATTCCGAGGTTTATCCTGGCCTTCATTATGACCTTCAATTTCCTGAGTTGTCCTATGAAATAAGTGATGACCGAATCTTCTTTACCGATGGACTCCCAAGGGATGAAACTTTTATGACTGTTTCCCTAAAGGATCGCAGTCAGTTTCAGTGTATCATAAGCGGCAGCTTACAGGATTCCCCGGTAAAGGAACAAATGCCTTATTCCTTTACGAAGGAAGCAGCACTTTATCAGGAACTTTATCAACAACTAAATCATAATTTTAAGCTTTCCTCCACCAATGAAACTATCCAGAGGCAGCTGGCAATTTTGAATCAAACTGCCTGGTGGTATAGTCATAATGCCATGGTTCACTATGCAGTCCCTCATGGTTTAGAACAGCCCGGTGGAGCTGCCTGGGGAACCAGAGATGTCTGCCAGGGACCTATGGAGTATTTCCTTATGACCCAGAATTACGAGTTGGCGGGCAAAATATTATTGAATATTTTCTCACACCAGTCCTATACATCCGGTGAATGGCCACAGTGGTTTATGTTTGACCGTTATAAAATGGATGCAGGAGAATGTCATGGCGATGTTGTATTCTGGCCTTTAAAATGTATCAGCGACTATATCAATGCGGTTGGGAATAATTCCATTTTAGAGCAGCTTCTCCCCTATGCAGACAGACCTGATATAAAAGAAACCCTGCTTATGCATATCAGGAAAGCATATGTGGCAATTGAGGAACGTTTCATAGATAACTTTGGGCTTATTACTTACGCTGGCGGAGATTGGGATGATACTCTGCAGCCTGCTGACCCTGTTATGAAAGAGCACTTAATTAGTGCATGGACCGTAGCTCTGGCTTACCAGTCCTTAAATAATTTAGGCAGTGTCCTTACAACCAAAGATGGGCCATTTTCCAAAGTGCTAAAAGAGAGCGCAGCTAAAATATACCGTGATTTTAAAGATTTACTGATAAAAGATGGCATTATCGCAGGGTTTGCTCAGTATGAGAACGGAGTATTTAAATATTTACTCCATCCTAGAGATAAGGAAACCGGCATTAACTACCGTCTGCTTCCATTAACACGTAGTATTATTGCAGAGCTTGTAGATGATTCACAAGCACATAAAAATATGGAAGTTGTACAAAAGGAATTAAAATTCCCTGACGGAGTTCGTTTAATGAACAAGCCGGCAAGTTATACCGGTGGGGTCAGCAAACTATTCAAACGTGCGGAACAGGCTGCAAATGTTGGTCGTGAAATCAGTCTCCAGTACACCCATGCCCATATCCGTTATATTGAGGCTTGTGCTAAACTTGGGGAAAGACAGGAAGCCTGGAACAGTCTATTTACCATCAATCCCATTGATATAAAAAGTTCTGTACCAAATGCCTGCCTAAGACAAAGTAATATGTATTTTAGCAGTTCAGACGGACTTTTTATGGATCGGTATGAATATGCCAAAGATTTTCCTATGTTAAAGACTGGTGAGGTAAAAGTAAAAGGAGGATGGAGACTATATTCTAGTGGTCCGGGAATTTATTTGAATCAGCTGATTTCCAATGTACTTGGTATTCGTTTTTCCGGTGATTACTTAATCATAGATCCTGCACTGCCGGGTTCCCTTACATCCTTGGAATTTACCTATACCTGCTTTGGTAAAACTTTAATATTTAACTATAAGATCAAAGAATCAGGTGCCATTACAGCATTTAGCAATGGTAAAGAACTTCCAAGTGAACTGCTGGCTAACCCTTATCGAAGAGGTGGTATCCGGATACATCGTGGGGAATTAGAAACTTGTTCCTCGGTTATTGATATTATATTGTAAATTTTGAAAGTTACTTAATTCTATATTATGCCGTAATCTCTAAAAATAATTTAAACCTATGTTATATCGTAATTACTAGAAAGGCACTATACTATGAAAACTTACGAATCGAAAGCATCTCGTCTTCAACTAGCAAAGAATCTTGCCCTTGAAGGCATCGTATTATTGGAAAATAAGAACGCTATCCTCCCCTTAAAGGCAAATGCCCCCGTAGCAGTTTTCGGACGTGCTCAATTGCAAACGCAAATTGGAGGCAGCGGATCCGGTGCCACTTCTTCCGAGGAAGCCACTATCATTTTAGAAGAGCTTAAAAATGCAGGGTTAAACTCTGATCCTGACATTGAGGATTATTACCGTAGGGAAGTGGCTGTTGCAGTGGCCACTTCCAGGAAAGATGCAGAAGGTATGCCGGATCTGGAAGGACTGGTAAATAGTGGCCTGATTTATGAAATATTCGGCCGCTACTCCCCTCCTGTACCTGAATTCCCTATTCCAGAAGAGCTGGTTACCTCCCTTTCCCACGAAACTACTGCTCTTCTGGTAATTGGAAGAAATTCCGGTGGAGAAGAATGTGACCGACGTGTGGAAGAAGACTATTACCTGACAGAAACAGAAGAACAGATGATTAAAACGGTTACTTCCCACTTTACGAATACCGTATTAATACTTAATATCAATGGCTTTATTGATTTAAGCTGGATAGAGAGATTTCCTTCCATCCAGGCTATTGTTTATCTTGGAACCGCCGGAGAACAGGGTGCTGCTGCATTAGCAGAAGTTTTAACTGGAAAAGTTTCTCCTTCTGGTAAGCTTGCAGCTACTATGGCTTATTCCTATGAAGATTATCCCTCCTCCAAAAGCTTTTTCTCTAATAAGGATAAGCCGGAAACTATCTTAACTTATGAAGATTATCATTTATCTGCTGCAGAAAATGGAAGCACTGGCTTTACCAAAAGCCCTGTCGCCGTATACGAGGAAGGTATCTATGTAGGATATCGCTATTTTGATACATTTCATAAACCGGTTCAGTATCCATTTGGTTACGGTTTATCCTATGCAGACTTTGGCCTCAGGCTTCATTCCTCTGATTGCAATAGCGATACCCTATCCCTTGTAATTGAGGTAACAAATACTAGCAAAGAATACTCTGGAAAAGAAGTTGTACAGCTTTATTTAAGTGCTCCGGATGGAATATTAGAAAAACCTTATCAGGAACTTATCACCTATGAAAAATCAAAATATTTAGCACCTGGAGAAAATGAATTGTTAACTTTGTCCTTCCCACTCACCGAGTTAGCATGTTATGATGAAAGTTCTGCATCCTATCTGATGGAAGCAGGTGACTATTTTATCCGTCTTGGCAATTCATCAAGAAATACTTCCATTATAGGTAAAATTACGGTTCCATCTGCTATCGTTACTGCAAGGTACAAAAACCGACTTTCCCTTAAGGAAACCAATAAAGGGAAACTGGAATTCTTAAGTAAGAAGAATTCCACGCCTTATTCTTATTCTGGGGAAGAGAAAGAAAAAGAGAGTGCACCTACCCTTTGTATGGTAACTGATACTGTTTTTAAAGTTAAGACACCGCTAGAATATTCATCTATTTTTTCTGACGAACCTGTCTTAAGTACCTTACTTGATGTAAAAAACGGTACCGTTAGCATGGATGCATTTGTAGCACAGTTTTCACCGGAAGAATTAGCAGTATTAGTGAATGGCTTTGGACCTGGACTTCCCTTTGGTGGCATGGTTGGGAAATACCCTTCTACCATAAGTTATGAAAACGGAGAGGATATTGCAGTCTGTACCCACCCTGTCGGATCTGCCGGATATGTATCCCCGGCCCTTTTAAAATACGGCATTCCTTCGGTATTTTACAAAGATGGTCCTGCCGGAGTCCAGATGATTGCATGGCCAACAGGCATGCCTATGGCCTGTACCTTTAACAGAGAACTTCTCTATCAGTTTGGTCACGCCTGTGGAGCCGAGGCCGAACTAATGCAGGTAGACAGCTGGCTGGCTCCTGCCGTTAATATTCAGAGGAGTCCCATTGGCGGAAGAAATTTCGAATATTATTCGGAGGATCCAAGACACACCGGATTCTGCGGTTTGGCAATTACTCTTGGAACACAAGAGAATAATAAAGTCAGCACCTGCCCAAAGCATTTTGCAATAAATGAACAGGAAACTTACCGAAGAGGCAGCATTAATAAACAATACGATGCTCTTGATTCAATTATTGAGGAACGAGCAGCAAGAGAAATTTATCTAAAGCCATTTGAAATGATAATCAGGACAACCAAAGTATCTACTATTATGTCCTCCTTTAATAAAATTAATGGAACTTTTGCAGCAGGCAACAAAGATTTATGCATTGGTATTCTACGAGAAGAATGGGGCTATGATGGAATTGTTGTTACTGATTGGGGAGACATGGATATTGTTGTAGATGGG
>JAQZAX010000053.1 GCA_029239455.1 Anaerocolumna sp. | reverse complement strand
CGGATTAATGGCCCAGGGTAAAAAAGAGGAAGCAGAAGAAATGAAGAAACAAGTAGCTGCTGACTCTGAGCGCTTAGCTGAATTAGAGGCAAAAGAAAGCGAACTAGACGAGAAAATCACTAAGATTATGATGACAATTCCAAATATCATTGATCCTAGTGTACCAATCGGTAAAGATGACAGTGAAAATGTTGAAGTAAAACGTTACGGTGAAGCAGTTGTTCCTGATTTCGAGGTTCCATATCATACAGAGATTATGGAGAAATTTAAGGGTATCGACTTAGACAGTGCAAGAAAGGTAGCCGGCAACGGTTTCTACTATCTTATGGGCGATATTGCAAGACTTCATTCTGCAGTTATATCTTATGCTAGAGACTTTATGATTGACCGAGGATTTACTTACTGCATTCCACCTTTTATGATTCGTAGTGACGTTGTTACCGGCGTTATGAGCTTTGCAGAAATGGAAGCCATGATGTATAAGATTGAAGGCGAAGATTTGTATCTGATTGGAACCAGTGAGCATTCCATGATTGGTAAATTCATTGATACAATCTTACCTGATACGGAACTTCCTCAGACCTTAACCAGTTATTCTCCATGTTTTAGAAAAGAAAAAGGCGCTCATGGTCTGGAAGAAAGAGGTGTATATCGTATTCACCAGTTTGAGAAACAGGAAATGGTAGTTGTTTGTGATCCTGAAGAAAGTCCAAAGTGGTTTGACGTATTATGGCAGAACACCGTAGATCTGTTCCGCTCTCTTGATATTCCTGTAAGAACTTTAGAGTGCTGCTCTGGTGACTTAGCTGATTTAAAGGTGAAATCCATTGACGTAGAAGCATGGTCTCCAAGACAACAAAAATACTTTGAAGTAGGAAGCTGTTCTAACTTAGGGGATGCTCAGGCCCGCCGCTTAAAAATACGTGTTGTTGGTGAAAAAGGCAAA
Organism: Anaerocolumna sp.; assembly: GCA_029239455.1. GTDB lineage: Bacteria > Bacillota > Clostridia > Lachnospirales > Lachnospiraceae > Anaerocolumna. The sequence continues at coordinate 15,073 of JAQZAX010000053.1, read as the reverse complement.
TACTTCGCTCATACTCTTAACAATACTGTGGTTGCTCCTCCTAGAATGTTAATTGCTTTCTTAGAGAACAATCTCAATGCAGATGGAACCATTAATATTCCAGTTGCTTTACAGCCATATATGGGCGGTAAGACAATTATTAAATAATTGACATATATCAAAGGACATCGGTTTACCAGAAACGATGTCCTTGTTATTATTAGATATCTTTATTAGATATTGTTATTAGAAATCTATATTACTATTTTGCAGTAATTCCAATGATTAATAATAAATATTTTTATTTTTAGCTATTTCTTCAATTTCATTTCCACGTTTTAGAGCAGTAAATGCCTCCTCAAAATTACCTGTTTTCGAATATACTTCACTTAAACTCCTATAAGCAAGGGCTAAGGTTTTAGATTCCTTTATAACCTCCATTTTCTCTATTCCATACTTAAGAGCTTCAATTCCTTCGAAATAACTTCCCAAATTCATTAAACTCAAACCTTCATATATTTTTGCAGACCAGATCATTAAGTAATCATATTTAAAAGGAGTGAAAATGGGATATACAATTTGTTTTACGGAATCTATGGCCTTATAGTAATCCCCTAACATATAATAAGATTTTGCTAACTCAGAATAAGTATGAGGCGCAGTAATATCAGATATTTGTAAAGATTTCTGCAAATGGACAATAGCTTCCCCAGGATCCCCACTTTGATTTTTGAATTTGCCAATAATGCTTTCAATACTTGATAAAGTAATTTGATTTTCGGTAAATGTGGCAAATTGCATTGCTTTCATAAGATACTCATCAAAATGTTCGAAGTTATCCATAAAAGCATTAAAAACAGCCATAATCTTATAAAGTTCGTCAGATCTATAATAAATCTTTGTTCTCTTTGAAATTTCCAAAGCTTCTTCTGTAGCTTTCATACTTTCAACTAAATTATCTAATCCTGCATTTATAATAGCCCGCAAATATAGTGATTCTATTTCAAAAGAGTAATCTTGATTAATAGAATAATCATAAACTTTATTGGCCTCTTCTAAAATCTCCAGGCATCGTACATAATTAAACTCATTCCAGGGTACGCCAATCAATAATAAATATGTCTTTGCTGCATCGATATAAAGATAATGATTTTTATAGATGGTAATCGCCTCATTTAATTTTTCTTCCGATTCTTTCAGTCGATTGAGTTCAATGCAGCACTCACCATATTTTGATAAATAATCTGCATATAGTCTGCTTTCTCTGTCAATATTGTAATTCTTTCCTATCTCATCAAGTATATGAAAGGACTCTTCATATTTTCGCTGCTCAAACAGATTAGCTGCTTTTTTCATATTATTTCTAATTTCATCTATCATTATGTTACTATATTCCAGAGTATTATCAAGAAAGTAGGAAGGTGATTTACCTAATTTTTCTGCAAGGTGTTGTAAGTTTTTCATAGATGGCATTGCTGTATTATTTTCAATCTGACTAATCATGCTTTTCGTCATTTCTTTTCCAGCCAGTTCTGTCTGGGTCATTTTTAATTCTTTTCGTAATCTTTTAATTTTATTTCCCAAACTTTCTGACATAGCTTCCTCCATCTACCTTTCATGCTACCCAAATATATCATTTTTATTTTCTATTATTTATTCTATATCCTTAATTATGTAATCATCTCATTCTTTATATTATAGTCAAAATAATTAAACTTTCAATAGTTTTACTATAATTATTTTCAATTGTATAATTATATTAAACTTAATATGTTGACATTTTATAGTTTTATACATATAATAGCGTAATAGGTTTAATTATATTAAACATTTATTCTATTTGAAAGGAAGTATACAATATGTATCCTAATTCTGCTATTGATAATACCATTTCAACCCCTAACTCTTTGTCTGATTCAAAAGAAAAACGAAATCTGTATTTGTTTTCTATGGGCAAAGCGGTTTCCTTATTCGGTACCTATATCTATAATTTTGCAGTCTCACTTTATATTCTAAAGATTACCGGTTCTGGAACATCTTTTGCACTTAGTATTCTCCTTGGTACATTACCTCGAGTCATCCTAAGCCCAATAGCAGGTTCTGTTTCTGACCGGGTTAACCGTAAAAAAATGATAGTGCTGTTAGACATTATGAGCGGAGTCACAGTTTTACTTTTGTTTCTTCAATCTATTTTATTTGGGATACATATCCCTTTTATCTATCTAACAACGTTTATATTATCTGGAATAAGCACCTTTTTTAACAACTGCTTTTTATCTGCCCTGCCAAGATTAGTTTCTGACAAAAGTTTAGTTAAAATAAACTCCTACAACAGAGCTATCGATTCCGGAAGTTCGATTTTAGGGCCTGTTTTGGCTGGTATGGTATTTGGGTTTGTTTCTCTTGACCTGTTTTTATTTATTAATGGGATTTCCTTTATCCTGTCCGCTCTATCAGAATTGTTTATTGACTTTGATTTTAATATCTCAAATGAAGAGGGGAAGCCTAGTGAATCTATGTCATTACGTGTTATTTGGAAAGATGCCAACGAAGTCATTACATTTATCAAAGGCAATCCCATACTCTCACTTATCCTGCCTTTTTCCATGACCTTTAACTTTCTAATATCCGCAAGCCTAACTGTTATCCTCCCCTTTCAAATCAATACGGTATTAGGGCTATCCTCGGCAGAATACGGTATTGTGGAAGGAGCCTTCTCAGTTGGTATGTTAACAGCCGCCTTACTCATTGGCAGACTGCCGGAAAAGAATAAAAAACGAAGAGGCTTAGCCATTGGCCTTGTGGGTATGGGTATTTCCTTAATGATTATGGGTGCTCCTGGCTTTCCAATTTTTAACCAACTATCAAAGGTTACAATTTTTATTGTTTATGTTGTAATGGCTGTGATCTTCGCATTCTTCCTATTATACATTGATTTGCCCCTTGGCGTTTTAATGCAGCGATCAATCCCAGGAACCATGCTTGGTAGAGTGATGGGTATTATCGGAACTCTGGCTTCAAGTCTTATTCCTATTGGCATCATCTTAGCAGGCTTGACCTTGGAAATAATACCGGCTTATCTCATCTTTATCATAACTGGACTATATTTTATCGTCTCAGCCAGTATCCTTTATACTCACAAAGCAATGAAGGAATACTAAAAAGAAAGGAAATGTACAGGCATAACTATGGCCTACATTTCCTTTTTACATTTAATTGCTATACTCTGATAGATGGTACTTACTCATTAAATTTATATACTGCTTTTATTTTTATATTGCCTTTTATCCACATGAGATTATAAAAATTCTAAACATTTACCTTACAGTCATGGTTGCAGCTTGAACAGTCAGAGCATTCACTAATACCACTTTTAACATAGTTTTCTATGGTAAATGTATTGGCAGACAGCTCATGCTTTACTCCATGATTAAAGCATACCGTGTTTTCTTCAAATTCTATGATAAGAGGTAGAAATGTTATTTCTATTCCATCTTCATCATTCATCTGTTCCGGTGAATAGGTTGTAATCCTGCCGGAAGAATTACCAACCGTAATTTTGTTATCTGAAGTCACTAAAGATTTTAACTTTCCATCCTCCGTAAAATTAAGTGAATTGATGTCACCGGTTATACCATTAGCTGTATCATCATAGGCAGTAATTGAACCAATTGGCGTAAGTATTTTTACTGGGGCAGCCGGTTCTAGTGATTTAATATTACCGTTTGAGTATAAAGATATTCCAATTCGGGTTAGTATTTTACCAACTGGCGTTTCAATGAATATAAGGCTCTTTGGCCAAAAGGTTAAATTCTTAATATTGCCATCTTCATAAAAGCTAATTGCTATAATTTTAGCCTTAACTTTACCAAAGGAAAATTCAAACTCTTCTTCCCTGGCAAGCTGATACTCATCATCTTCGTCCCAGTAAGCCGATAACTGTCCGTTAAGTGGAAATAACCGTTTTAATTTACCGTTTGGATAGAATAGTATCCGTTCGGCACCCATAGGACCAATCGGTGTCATCAGGTCAGTCGCTTTGTTTAAGGAGATTCCACGAAGACTACCATCTTCATAAAAGGAAATTGCATATTGATTCTTTTTTCTTGGGTCTGAAAAATCATATTGAGGTATTAACACACCATAGTCTGTTGCTAATTCCACCTTTTTGCTTACTACACATTCTTTTAAAGCTCCGCTGTGATAAGTGGAATTATTTTCAATTCCCTGAAGCACACCGTATTTGGTATGATAGGTTTCATTTATTTCCATAGAATTTAATTGCATTGGCTTTTCCTTCCTTTCTTTCACTTATTGCTACCATCGTGAGCTTTCGCACTTATTTTAAGTTTTGAATTCTCCCGTATTATCTTTAGAAAAAAAACCACAAATAATTGTTCTTCACCCTCGAAGGTTAAAACTTTTATTTATGGTTTCTTAATCCTGCTATAGATACTTCATTTAGTAGATACTTCATATAATAATTACTTATTTATAATCTTATCTCTCCGGGTATAACAAGTCAATCCACGAATTTGTTAAATTTACTCTGCTATAATCACTATTATTGGTTAATTTTATTTTAGTACTACCGTCACCTTCATGGTTTTACCTTTTATCGTAATATTCTTCATCGCTTTCATTACTAACGGACCTTTTCCATTTAGAATTTCAACATAAGACAGGGTGTCCATTATAGTAATAATTCCGATGTCCTGTTCTTTAACTCCTTCAATATTCGAAATGATACCGACCAAAGTTGTAGCTCTTAGATTCTTTTTCTTCCCACTGTTTATACGTAACCTCATAATTTGTTGATTTAGCAAGGCTCCTTTTTCTTCTTTTGCAACTGGCCTGGTATTCATCTTAGTTGTAAAGGCAGAATTCTTGTGAAAAATTTCTTCCTTGGAAGGAGGTGTTAGTACTGTAATTTCCATTCCAAGATATTCTTCTATCTCACGCAAATATCGTTCTTCGTGGGAGGTGACAAATGTAATCGCCCTGCCTTCACCTCCAGCCCGTCCGGTTCTTCCGGTACGATGAACGTAGCCTTCTTTTTCAAATGGAATGTCATAATTAAGAACCAAAGTGATATCATCGATGTCAATTCCTCTGGCCGCCAAATTAGTAGCTATCAGGTAACGGAACTCGCCTCTTCTAAAGCGGTTCATGGCTTTTAGGCGATCCTTTTGTTCCAAGCCTCCATGAATCTTATCACAACAGTATTTCAGGTCCCTTAATCTATCATATAACATATCCACTCGTTCCTTGGTCCGGCAAAAGATGATACAGCTATCCGGATTTTCCACAACTGTTACATCAGTAAGCAAGGTGAATTTATCTTCTTCCTCTACTTGATATAGGAAATGTTTGATATTATCCGTACTTATTCTTTCCGAATTTATCTCACTATCCACCGGGTCTATCATATACTTTAACGCCAGATCTTTCACCTCATCGGGCATTGTAGCAGAAAAAAGCATGGTCACACGTTCCTCTGGCAGCAATTTTATGATTGCACTGACCTGTTCGATAAATCCCATATTTAACATTTCATCTGCTTCATCTATTACCAGATAATTTATCTGGGATATGTTTAGGGTTCCCCGCTCAATATGATCCTTTACCCTTCCCGGGGTACCAACCACTGCATGGGTTTTTTGCTTTAGGTCTGTTACCTGAGTGGCAATTGGCTGCCTTCCATATACAGCAGATACTTTTATCCGTTTTAACCTGCCGATATTTGAAATGTCCTCTTTCACCTGAACGGCAAGTTCCCTGGTGGGAACCAGGATTAAAGCCTGAGGCTTATTTTCCATCCAGTCAATTCCCTCGCAAATAGGGATACCATAGGCTGCCGTCTTACCACTACCGGTCTGTGACTTCACTATGATATCCTTCCTATCTAATGCAAGTGGAATGATTTGTTTTTGTACTGGGGTAGGCTCTGTATATCCTAAGGATGTCAAAGCATCCACAATTACTTCACTTATTTTAAATTGCTGAAAGTTATTCTTGTCCATTCTCTACTTCACGACGCCGTCATAAGTTAGAATTGCCTTATATAGGTCAGGTCTGCGGTCTCTAAAAATACCCCACTCAATTCTTTGTTCTGCCATAGCATCCAGATCAAATTCTGCTACTAGTACAGTCTCCTCTGTTCTTCCAGCTTCTGCTATCTTCTCACCGGTCCCATTGGTGATAAAGGAGGATCCATAGAATCTGATTGTTGAATCCTCAATTGCTTCACTGCCGATACGATTAGATGCAACCACTGGAACCAGGTTGCAGGCAGCATGTCCTATCATGCAGCGTTGCCAGTGATCTTTTGAATCCACATCCGGGCTTTCAGGTTCTGATCCGATGGCAGTTGGATAGAATAATATTTCTGCTCCCATTAAAGCCATACATCTGGCAGTTTCCGGATACCACTGATCCCAGCAGATACCGACGCCAATTTTGCCATATCTGGTATTCCATACTTTAAAGCCAGTATCCCCTGGGTTAAAGTAATATTTCTCTTCATAACCAGGTCCATCCGGGATATGGCTCTTACGATATACGCCAAGCACCTCTCCACTGGCATCGATAACTGCCAGGGCATTATATCTGGCATTGTTCTTTTTCTCGTAGAAACTGATAGGAAGAACTACCTGTAATTCTTTTGCCACTGCCTTAAAATGGTTGATGGCTTTATTTTCTTCCACTTCAGTAGCATAGTTATAGTATTCGGGAATTTCTTTCTGACAGAAATATAATGTCTCGAATAATTCCTGAATTAAAATTATCTGGGCACCCTGGGCAGCTGCCTGTCTTACCAGACGTTCTGCATTGGCTATATTTTCATCGATTTGATTTGTACAACTCATTTGTGTTGCTGCTACTTTTACCAGTCTCATTTTATTTCCTCCTTGCTAACTCCTGCAGGCATTTGCTGTGTGATACAATGAACATTACCGCCTTCTTTAATTAACGGCATCCCATCCACAGGAACGATTTCCCGGTCCGGATATAAGTCTTTTAGAATCTCTATGGCTTGTTGATCCGTTTCCGATGCGTCTCCACCGAATACTGGAAGAATAATTCCTCCATTTACAAGGTAAAAGTTTAGGTAACTTAAAGTTAATCTTTCACCCTGATAGTTACGAATTGGCGGCTGAGGGATTTCAATGATTTTAAGCTTTCTTCCCTTTGCATCTGTTGTGGTATTTAATATCTGAAGATTTTCTATGGTTATTTCATAATTTGGATCTTCTTTATCGTAACAAGTCTGTATTAGTATAACACCTGGCTTTGCAAAACAAGCAACATTATCAATATGTCCGTCTGTTTCATCCCCAAATAGTCCTTGTTTTAGCCAGATTATTTTAGATACAGCTATCTGCTGTTTCACTTCCTCCTCGATTTGTTCACGAGTTAGATGAGGATTACGATTTTTGTTTAGCAGGCACTGTTGTGTGGTAAGAAGCGTTCCTTCTCCATCAACATGTATGGATCCGCCTTCTAAAACAATGGGTGCGTCTATTACAGGAACATTAAAGTTCTTAAGTACTTTGGATGCTACTTCATTATCAAGTTCATAAGATTTATATTTTTCACCCCAGGCATTGAATTTCCAATTGATACCCTTTAATACTTTCTCCTCATTCCAAAGGAACGTAGGTCCATTATCACGACACCAGGCATCGTTATGGGGGATGGTTAAGAACTCAACATTTCCCTTGCATAAGTCTTTTGCCTGTTCTAACGTATTTTCATTTACAATCAAGGTGACTGTCTCAAACATCTGAATTGCATTGACTACATTTGCATAGCCTTCACACACTTCTTCAAAATTTTCTGGCCAGACAAGTGATTCTTTCACCGGCCACTCTATCAACGTTCTCTCATGTGCTTCCCATTCTGCAGGCATAAAATATTGATGGTTGTTCTGCATACTTATTTGCTCCTTTTAATTAGGTAATTACGAAGCTTCAAAATGTCTATTAGTTTCGCTATTACCTATATCTTTCTTAATATATCCTTCTTCATATAAGCAACATTTATACTGCCTCTAATTTTATTATTATACCTTTTCGTTTGTGGAATGACAACACTATTTTCAAATGCTCCCGCACCCGAAAGTATAATTAAGAATAATGGTAGTGTCTGAATCCACATTAGAGTAAGATCTACGACACCATGAATAAATGCAGCTGCTGTTACGGCTAGAATCAGATAATTAATTTTTAAGCTTTTATCTATCAGGTATGCTCTAATGACAGATGCATAATATCTTATAAAATACCACAAGAACATACTGGTCCCTACAATACCAAAGTTAAGTAATAATTCAAGAATGATACTGTGGGAATGTGGTACCAAATACCCTAAACGCTGTGTTTTATCTAAAAATAGGTAAGACATGAAACCATGTCCAAAGAGTGGGCGTCTCTTTATCTGACGAATTGCGGATTCCCATATATCAATACGCATCTCAGTCGTTACTTCGGCCTGGGATAATCTAGGTATTACATCCATACGGAAAACTACAATCATAAACCCTGCCGCTGTTACAAACAACAACCAATACGCAAGTAATTTATGCCTTTTAAAAGCAAAGAGCAATACAGATACTCCAAGAAATACCTCCACCCAGGCAAACATACTGCCACTTAAATAGATACTGATTAGATTCATCCCTGCAATTCCATAATAAATCCATCTGTTACCCTGCCTGGTTATTACCTTATAAGCACATACAATCACAACAATGCTTGCTATAGTACCAAAATAGTTTGGATAAAAAAACATAGCAGATGCACGGTCCACGCTTTCCTCATTAAGAAGAGGAAGTATATATTTTTCAATTACTGCATAAAACGACGCTATAACACTTAACCTGCAGATCAGATTTAAAACTTTTTCAAACAACTCATTTGTCATTACACTTCGTATAAATAATCCCAGTATAAATAAAAACATGATTCCTAACCCAATCACAAAACCTATCCAGTTACCGTATATAGAGGAAACCAGAAAATTATAGGCAAAAAATAATAATAGGATATTAGAACCTTTATGTATCATAATGTGGCTCCGTGTGTTTGGGCTAACTATGGTATAAATTGCCATAACTGCCAATATAATTCCTGAGAGTATATATGGTAAAAATATGGATGCTGCAATGAAAAATACAATATTGGTATTTGATAATTCTATTTTGTGGCGATTCTTTACTAAACTTTTAATAATAATTCCTCTTTTCCATGTTAAAAAAATTTACTATTTATAGATTCCTGCATGATTTCCCTGAATGGTTTTTCACACAAGGCATTATTCTAGCACACATTGACCTTATTTTCAATAGGAAAAGGCTAGATTATGAACAAATTATGAACTTGGTGTCAGGCACCGTGAACAAATTATGAACAACCAGTAAATATTTGTTCATAATTTGTTCACGGTGCCTGACACCCTTAAGTTGACAATTATTATACAATCATGTATATTGTAGTAGTAAATGCTACTAATTAGCGATCTGGTGCTTGACACCATAATAGGGGAGGATAATTTAATGTTTGAATCATTAAAGAAACAATCGATGAAACAAGTTATAAAGAAAGTGAGTATCGCCTTGGGCGTCATGGTGATTATACTCATTGCTTTTGGTCCCAGTTATATGAAACTGATAGAGGGTCCGAAGGATTTAAGTAAGCTATCTGAAGAAGAGTTACCAAATGCTTATGTGGAAGGTGAATTATATTATATCTTTGACCAGTTTGCTTATTATTACAATGAAAATGATGATGGTACGGAAGATATAACAGATCAATATTATTTAATTCTTATTGGAGAAGATAAGTTAATGGGCCTCCATGTACAAAATGATGATTTTGAGATTGCTGATCAAATATTCAATGAATCCTATGACTTTGATTATGGTCAAAGGGAAGAACTTACAACCTCCTGGCAATTAAAAGGTACTGTTAATAAAATGGAAGGTGAAGTATTAGAATTCTACCAGAATTATTTTGTTGAAGCTGGGGTAGACGCGGGGGAAATTGAAAATTACTCAATTCCTTATGTGTTAGAAGTTGATTATATTGGCTCCTTTGATTCCTTTGCAGTATATGCATCCTTAGCAGCTTTCTTAGTTCTTTTATCCTATGTCGTTATTACTTTATTAAAAGGTGTAACTGGGGTCTATATCAGCCCTGTCAAAAAATACATAGCTAAAAATGAATTGGCAGTCAGCCTTGAAAGTATGGAATCTGACTATGCCGGTGCTAAAACAATTGATAACTTTACTATCGGTTCAAAATGGTCCTACTTCTTCCACGGCAATAAGGCGCAGGTAGTAGAAAACGACACTCTAATATGGGCATATCGTGAGAATCATACACAGCGCCTCTATGGAATTAAAGTCCATGACAAAAAGTCTCTCGTAATGTACACGAAAGACAAGAAAAAGATAGTTGCCTCCATGCATAATAACTATGATATTGATGCAGCAGTTGAAGAATTGGCGAAACAGCTGCCAGGATTAGTTACCGGTTATTCTAAAGAGCTGGAAAAGAGCTTCAAGAAAGATTTTGAGAACTTTGGAAAACAAACAGAATAGGTGTCAGGCACCGTGAACAAAGTGTGAACAAATCTGTTCACACTTTATTCATGGTGCCTGACACCACCAAACAGCCACTTAAAACTTCCGCAATTTCTAATATATCTTCTTTTCTTACACAATCATATTGGTTTAAATATACCGCACAAGTGGTATTTAACTTCTCTAAATATCCTTTTCTTAAGAGTGTTCCAACATCAAATGGAGTAATGCAATGGCTTAAATCACAACCCAGAATTTCAGTAACTAACTGCTGCCTATGACATTCGTTCTGCACTTGTTGATAAAGTGCACTTAACCCCGCTACTACAATAATAAGCCCCGTATTCTCTGGTATCACAGGTTCCGTAGAATTGGGTACTTTTAAAGGCAGGCGCTTGGAACCATCTGCTTCCACAAGCACAAAATCGGCAACAGATTCCATCCAAAGAAAGAAACTATTTGATACCCCTGACATTTTGCCTTCCCCTGAAATGCTACCAACAACTGCCACAGAATAGTTCTCAAGCATCGTAAGAATCTTGTCTTTATCTTCTTCAAGCACTCCGTACTCTATGGGTTTTTCCATATGGGTTGTGGTCGTTATAATGACTCGCTTTCTGGCAGCAACCAATTCTTCTGCCATTCGGTAAATGGAAGAAGTTTTGCCGCCTGCACCAACAAAAGCTATGGTTTGCTTTTTATTCATGTTAATAGAAAACGCATTCAGCATTTTCTCTTGATGTATAATTTCACCCGAAGCACAAACTTTATATAATACCATAATACCCCCAAGGATCTATTTTAAATTATGCCTATCTATATCTCCATCTCATAAATATTCTCATATACCAGATTATGCACACTCATTACTTTTTCCAGAACTTCCCTTGATTCTAGTTTATCACACCAGGCAAGTCCACACCCAGCCGTAATCTGTCTAGGAACTGGAATCAGCCTTCCAGAAATACCTTCCTCTTTGCAAAGTTTCTCCATCCCCATTGCACCGGTGGTTGTTTTAAATGTAATTACAACTTTCCATTCTTTTTTTCTCACACCACGCCCCTTTTCCAACTGTCAACTACAAAGTTACACACCAACTATACTTTTGCCAGCTGTTTCACAGCTTGAATCGCAAAATCAACTTCCTCTCGTGTGTTATAAAAGGAAAAGCTGAAACGTACAGCCCCCTGCTCTTTCGTACCAAGGGCCTGATGCATCAGTGGAGCACAGTGTCCGCCTCCACGGGTGTATATGTCGTAATCCTCTGCAAGCTGATCACATACGGCAGCAGAATCGTATTCTCCCAGATTAAAGGATACAATGGGGGAACGTTCTTTGACAGTAAAATCTCCATAGATTCGAATACCCGCAATATCCTTGATCCCATTGTAAAAATGCCACATAAGTGCTTGTTCTGCCTCTCTATGTGCATCAAGACCAGTATTTAAAAGATAGGAAACACCTGCATGTAATCCTGCAATTCCTGGTACATTTAAAGTTCCGGCCTCAAGGAGGTCTGGCATATTGGCAGGATGGGTCTTGTGAAAGGTCTGACTACCACTACCGCCTGTTTTTAACGGAATTAAAGATATGTTATCTCCCACATAAATACCACCAATCCCCTGGGGTCCAAGAAGTCCTTTGTGCCCGGTAAAACACAGAATATCAATACCCATCTGTTCTACATCAATGGGAAATACACCTGCGGTCTGGGAGGCATCAACCACAAATATAAGGTTGTGTAGTCTGCATAGGGCACCAATTGCAGCAATGTCTGGTACATTGCCGGTCAAATTAGAACTATGGGTACAAACTACTGCCCTGGTGCCTCTTAGTATCTGCGTTTTCATTTGGTCAGGCAAGATTCTGCCTATTGAATCACTTTTTACAAAGGAAATTTCCACTCCTTGCTGCTGCATCTCATATAGGGGCCTTAATACACTATTATGCTCTAATTCTGTGGTAATTACATGATCACCAGGATGTAACAGTCCTTTGATTGCTATATTTAAACTCTCTGTTGCATTGGAGGTAAATGCAATTCTGCTGCAGTCATTTATATGAAATAATCTTGCCAGCTGCAGTCTTGTATCATATACCATGCGCCCGGCTTCAAGGGCTGCACCATGGGCACCCCTGCCGCTATTGCCCATACTCTTGATTGCATCATATACTGCATCTGCTACTTCGTCTGGCTTATACAAACTGGTAGCGGCACTATCGAAATAAATCATTACCTCTTCTCCCTTTGTAACTGCAGTATCGCTTCCAATACACTTCCTGCAATACATCTTGCTTTATCTGATATGGTAAAACAATTCTTCTTCTCATCCATTCTAGGATCAATATCCGCAATTTTAAGTCCTTGCTCTACCGGATAATTATCTCGAATTATCCCTCTTAGTATACCATCGATAGTAGCCTTGACTTTAACCTCTCCAATTGTTGCAATCACCTGACCCTTGGTTACCTCATCACTAATCTTACAAATGTTTTGAATTCTTCCGGCTGTTTGACTATGTATGACTCTTTCTTTACCATATCCACCAATAACACCCGGAACCCCTGTGTTTTTCTGTGCAAAGCCCTTCCAAATAATTCTGCCCAAATCATGACCTCTCTGGGTTTCTATAACAGCATTTGCATCCAAACCAGCTTCAAACCCAGGACCCAGAGCAATGGTAATTGGTGCCATGTCGATTTTTGTTCCAAGATTTTTCTTTGCTAAGATTGCATCCACTAGTGCAATGGGTTTTACCTGTTTAAGAATTTCACAAGTTTCATCCTGAATAATTGGAATCCTACGTTCTAGAAATAAGCCTTCTATATACTCTAAGCTGTTTGCCTTTTGGCAAAGTACTCCTTCTACCTCTGCCATTCCATCATACATTGCCTCAGAAAATGCGACTCTTCTGCGAATCGCAGTCGGAGCTGCTATTTCTAATATGATAACTGAAAATCCACTGCGATACAGCTTATGAATGGTTCCGCTGGCAATGTCACCACCGCCTCGAACAATTACCAGATTTTCCATGTGCTTCTTCATTTGATTCTCCTTGCGTTTCTATATAAGATAAATTCCTTTGCAAAAGTTTCTTATTAGGATTTATGGGTCGAATTCTCATGCCAAGTTTTTTATGTCACTATGAATATAAACGGGGTATGGGAATTCGACAGCCTCCGGCGCATGCACACAAGAAAAGCTCCGCGTTTATATAATAAATCTTGTTATAACCCATTCTATTATGGCTTAATTACCTTACCAGCTGACATAAGAATCTCTGCTATGGCATACATATTTGTTACAGTTCCAACTGCCAGCTTCTCCGTCAGATTATAATAATTTAAACAAGTTCCACAGGTAAGAATTTCAACGCCCTGTGATTCTAATAATTTTAAGTCTTCTAAGGAGTCTGAACCTTCGGCAGATAGTTTTGCTCCACTGTTGTATAACACAATCTGCTTTGGAAGCTGCTCCAATTCCGTAAGTGCATAGACAAATCCCTTCATTAAAATTTGTCCCAGCTTCTCATCTCCTGACCCCATTCGGTCAGAAGAAAGTACAATAACGGTTTTCTCCAAACGAATATCCGGATAACAGGATTCCTCGCTTTCTGCTTCCGTACCAGATACGTCTTTAGTAACATTCGCCTGTAAAGCAGGAGCACCCACTTCCATTCTCACAAAATAATAGTCTTCACTTACCATTTCAGAAGTGAATTCCAACTGCTTTTGCTTTGCCATTTTTACTAAATTCTGCACCGCAATGGAATTGTCTACGATAACCTCAACACTGCCTTTTGTCATTTCTTGTAACGCCTTTTTCGTTTCTATAACAGGCATCGGACATTGTAACCCTCTTGCATCTATTTTTTTATCCACTGTTATCTCCTTAAAAATGAATTTGCTCCACAGATATCCGGAATTTACAGATTATATTTACAATATAATAATCTCTTTTTCCCCAGGCGCCACAATTTCGCCCACAATACTGCATGTCATGTCAAGTTCCTTAAGTTCACCCAGTAATCTGTCCCCATCTTCTGCACTCACACTGATTAATAAACCACCGGAAGTCTGGGGATCAAATAAGATTTCTTCCATAGCAAAATCAATATTATGAAACTCCGTAAATGCTTCCACGTGATTTCGATTTCTCTGTCCAGCTGCAGTTAAGAAAAATTCGTTGGCATAGGAATAGGCCTCTTCTATATAAGGAATTGATTTACTGTCTATCACTGCTGAACAGCCCTGCTGCAGCATTTCATGCAGATGTCCTAAAAATCCAAAACCAGTCACATCTGTTGCTGCATGTACCTGGTATTTTCGCATTATCTCTGATGCATATTTATTAAGCGTAACCATGGATGTTATTGCTTTTTCCATTGCCACAGCAGATGCCTCTCCGATGCGATTGGCTGTTACTATAATTCCAACACCTAATGGTTTGGTTAAAATAAGCTTATCTGAAATCTTACATCCATGATTACGATATATTTTATTCGGGTG
>JAQZAX010000176.1 GCA_029239455.1 Anaerocolumna sp. | reverse complement strand
TCGCAAGAAGTCTAGAATTATTAAAAAAAGATGAATATAAATTCCTTTGGGTTACAGAATTCCCATTACTTGAGTACTCCAAAGAAGAAGGCAGATATACTGCAAAGCACCATCCATTTACTATGCCAATGGAAGAAGATCTAGCATTGCTTAATACTGCTCCTGGCAAAGTCAGAGCAAAGGCTTATGACATCGTATTAAATGGTACAGAAATTGGTGGCGGCAGCGTTAGAATCTTCCAAAATGATGTACAGGAGAAGATGTTTGAAGTGCTCGGTTTTACCAAAGAAGATGCTTATGAACGTTTTGGTTTCTTGTTAAATGCTTTCAAATATGGGGTTCCGCCTCATGCTGGATTAGCTTACGGCTTGGATCGTATGGTTATGTTAATGGCACAGGAGGACAGCATCCGCGATGTAATTGCATTCCCTAAAGTAAAAGATGCATCCTGTCTCATGACAGATGCTCCAAATGTAGTTGATCAAAAACAGTTAGATGAACTGGCAATTGGGATTGTGACAAACGAATAAATGACTTATTTAAATAATAGCCCTGGTTATCCTTAAGTGGATTCCAAGGCTATTTATGTTTATGAAAATAAGAGAGTTACGTTTAGTGTTAAGTAATATTTATGAAATTAATATATCTTATAGTGGTATGTTTGGAAAAATTATGATATGATAGTTATATCTGTGATTATTTGGATAATTTTAATGGAATTCTCATTTTTAATTAAATTATTATTAATATAAGCATCATATAATAGCAATTAGGTTATGAAGAATGTTAGGATGTAATTAATAAAATTTAGAAGATTTTAGTTTAATTAAGATATAGATAATGGAGGGGCACATATGTTAACAATATTTCAAGTATGTTTTTTGGCAGGGACCGGGCTCATAATAATATCTCTTGTTTTTGGGAATTTGTTGGAATTCTCCGGTATCGAAGGGTTTGATTTAGAACTACCCATCAGCCCAATCTTATTTGTCTTATTTGTTACTGTATTTGGGGGAGTAGGGTGGCTGTTAACGGAGTGTTTTCTATTCATTCCAGTGATTCTATCTATTATTGCTGCAGCAATAACCGGAATTTTCATATGTTATTTCGTTAATCATCTTGTGATTCTGCCCTTAAAGCGAGCGCAAAACACCAGTACTCCGGATGCAGAGGAATTGCTAGGAGTTAAGGCAACTGTGACAGAAACTATAGCTATTGGAGGTTATGGTGAAATCAGCTATGTAATAAATGGTAACAGCTATACATCACCGGCGAAAGCTACTAATAACAGTGAAATTAAAGCTGGTAAGGAAGTTGCCATTTGCTGGATTGAGAAACATGTATTTTATGTGATAGGGATTGATATCTGACACAGAATACTGTGTTTGATAATATATAATTATTTAAGGAGGAAGAAGTATGGAAGCTATTATTATGGCAGGTATTATTATTGGGGTAGTAATTCTCTTTATTCTGCTGATTACTGCAATGTGGAAGAAGGTGCCTCAAGATAAGGCCATTGTTGTCACAGGTCTAAAGAAACGGGTAATCTCCGGTGGCGGTGGTTTTGTTGTCCCTTTATTAGAGCGGGCTGATAAAATATCACTGGAGAATATGAAGATTGAAGTAAAAACTGAGAGAGCCATGACAGAGCAGGGTGTTGATATTCAGGCTGATGGAGTAGCTGTTATTAAGGTAAAAAGTGACAAGGAAAGTATATTAAGTGCCATTGAGCAGTTTAATACAGGAAGAGAACAGGAAACAATCGATATAATTAAAGACACTTCCAAGGACGTATTGGAAGGAAAGCTACGAGAAATTATTTCAAAGATGACCGTAGAGGAAATCTATAAGGACAGAGAAAAATTTGCCTCTCAGGTCCAGGAGGTTGCAGCGGTTGGGCTTGCCAGTATGGGGTTAGAGTTGAAAGCATTTACCATAAGAGATATCTCTGATAGAAATGGCTATTTAGAGGCACTTGGTAAACCAAGAATTGCAGAAGTTAAGAAAAATGCAGCTGTGGCTGAAGCAGAAGCTAACAGGGAAACACAGGTTAAGACTTCGGAATCTGAAAGACTTGGAGCAGAAGCTAAAATCTTAGCGGAAACCCATGTAGCAGAAGCCAATAAAGAAAAAGAGTTAAAGGTGCAGGCTTATCGTGAAGAACAAGAAACTGCCAAAGCAAAGGCAGACTTAGCCTATGAAATTGAAAAGAATAAGGTTGCGAAAGAAGTTACTGAAACAGCTATGTTAGTTGAACTTACCAAGAAGGAAAAAGAAACGGACATTCAGGCAAAAGAAGCAGAAAGACGCGAGCAGGAACTTTTCGCTACGGTAAATAAACAGGCCGATGCCGATGTCTATAAGATTAGTAAACAGGCGGAAGCAAAAAAATATGCGGAATTAAAAGAGGCAGAGGCCTATAGTATGGCAATTAAGGTAAAGGCAGAGGCAGAAGCTGAAGCAATTCGAATGAAAGGTGAGGCGGAGGCTGCTGCCATTCTTGCAAAAGGTGAAGCAGAAGCAAAAACCATGGAGAAAAAGGCAGAAGCTTATAAACTATATAATAATGCAGCTGTGACACAGATGATTATTGACAAGTTACCTTTGATTGCCTCATCCGTTTCAGAACCATTAGCAAAAACTGAGAAAATTGTCATTATTGATAATGGAGGAAGCGGTGAATCTAAAGGCGCAGCTAAAGTTGCAGGCTATGTTACTGACATTATTGGACAGCTGCCAGAGACAGTGGAAGCCATGACGGGATTTAATTTTATGGATGCCATAAAAGCCAAATACAATAAGAGCGAAAACTCTGAACACGTGGTGGAGGACATCTTTAATAGTGTTTCTGATATTGAAATTACAAATAGTAGTATCAACAATCCTATAGAGGAGCAATAAAAATTAACTATTAGAATATATAATATAAAATAGTGTGAAAATTTATAAAAGATATGTAAATAGTGAAAAATGTTCAAAAACAGCATTGAATTATATATATATTTGACAAATCAGTGCATTGCATATAAGTCCAGTAGATGATAAAATTTCATCAATAAATAAATGCTCTATCTGACAGAGACGTCGCTCCCACAAAGAGGAAGCGGCGTCTTTTTACATGATTGGAATTACGAGTTAATTTTCCCGATTGGTATTTGCATTTAATGCAAAAGCAAAAATTAATTAGTGTTAGCAAACAACGACGTTTGGATTTTTAAACGTCGTTGTTTCTATATAGAGACTTATTATTAATTTCAGGTGTTGTTCACACAGTATGAAGGAGGATTTGTATGAGACAGGTTGCTATTTACGGAAAAGGTGGTATCGGTAAATCTACTACCACACAAAATC
>JAQZAX010000052.1 GCA_029239455.1 Anaerocolumna sp. | reverse complement strand
TTATCAATCTTCCAGAAGGCGTAGAAATGTGTATGCCTGGCGTTAACATCGAAATGACTATCGAGTTAATTCACCCAATCGCTATGGAACAAGGTTTAGGTTTTGCTATCCGTGAAGGTGGTAGAACAGTTGGTTCAGGTAAAGTTGCTACAATTATTGCGTAATTTTATAACCATAAATAAACTATAATTTAATATAATCCCAAACTTTCTTCTATTTTTGGAATGGAAAAAGGTTTGGGATTATTTTTATTTAATAATCTCTATTTTGTTAGTAATTACAAAAATACATTAATACAATTTTTAAATTTTGCATTTTATTATTGCATTTTATTTTTGCATGTAATCTTTGCATTTTATACTTTGCATTCGAGCGAAATCTTAAGCATTTCTTAAAAATTAACAAAAATCAAAAAAAAATAAAAATTCCTTTGAAATATTCCAAAAATATGTATATAATATAATCGAGTATGTTTAATTGACAGCAGACTGTCAAAAATTATGAATGAAACTATAAAAAGAAACTTTAGATGCAAAATATCGACATGAATTAAAAATAGAAAAGCCGATATATTAAGTAAGGTATCGGCGCGAAAGATAAGTCTAAGAGAGGAGATTAATTATGTTAGGCAGTGATATTGGTATTGATTTAGGAACAGCAAGTGTATTAGTTTATATAAAAGGCAAAGGGGTAGTTCTAAAAGAGCCATCTGTAGTAGCTTTTGATAGAGATACAAACAAGATTAAAGCGATTGGTGAAGAAGCAAGATTAATGCTTGGTAGAACACCTGGTAACATTGTCGCCGTTAGACCTTTAAGACAGGGAGTTATTTCTGATTATACAGTAACTGAAAAAATGTTAAAATATTTCATTCAGAAAGCGGTTGGTAAACAACGTTTCCGTAAGCCTAGAATTAGCGTATGTGTTCCAAGTGGAGTTACAGAAGTTGAGAAAAAGGCTGTTGAGGATGCGACTTATCAGGCAGGTGCAAGAGAGGTTGCTATTATAGAAGAGCCAATTGCAGCAGCTATTGGAGCAGGCATTGATATCTCAAGACCATGTGGTAATATGATTGTAGATATCGGCGGAGGTACTTCTGACATTGCAGTTATTTCCTTAGGTGGAACTGTAGTAAGTACTTCAATTAAGATTGCCGGGGATGATTTTGATGAGGCAATCGTTCGTTATATGCGTAAGAAGCATAACTTGTTAATCGGTGAAAGAACAGCAGAAGATATTAAAATCAAGATAGGTTCTGCTTATAAGAGACCTGAAGTGGTAACTATGGATGTAAGAGGACGTAATTTAGTAACGGGACTTCCAAAAACTATTACCGTTAGTTCAGAGGAAACAGAAGAAGCATTAAGAGAAACGACTTCACAGATTGTAGAGGCAGTGCATAGTGTTTTGGAGAAGACTCCACCAGAATTAGCAGCAGATATTGCAGATAGAGGTATCGTTTTAACCGGCGGCGGATGTTTACTTTATGGTTTAGAACAGTTAATTGAAGAAAAAACTGGAATTACAACTATGACGGCAGAAGATCCAATGACAGCAGTTGCCATAGGAACCGGTAAATTTGTTGAGTTTTTAAGTGGTAAAAGAGACTAGAGTATAGACCATATATTTTTACGCGCACAAAAGAATGCAGAGGGGAGACAGTATGGTAAGAGGACTATATACCGGGTGGACAGGAATGGCAAATGAACAGAAGAGACTGGATATCATCTCTAATAATTTAGCTAATTCCGCTACGGTAGGGTATAAACAGGAAAGTGTTACAAACCAGTCATTTGACAATTTGTTAACCATAAAAATTAAAGATGCCTCTGAACTGTATAATGAAAGAGCCATAGGTACAATGAGTCTGGGAGTTAAACTAGGAGAAGTCTATACCGATTTTGGTCAAGGTTCTTTAAGAGAAACGGGTAATACTTTTGACTTAGGGTTAGAAGGACCAGGTTTCTTTCAAGTTGCAGTAACGGATCAGAATGGCGATACAACAACAAAATACACAAGAGATGGATCATTTACCATGACACAGGATGGCTATGTTGTAGATGTGAATGGCAATCACCTACTTGGTGAAAGTGGGGAAGTAACCCTGCCTGTAGATGCAAATAATATTGTATTTGATACAGATGGGTCTATCTATGCCGATGGCGTTTTTGTGGATAGAGTTTTACTCACTGATTTTGAAAACTATGATTATCTCGCCAAATATGGAGATAACATGTATCAGGCAGTTAATGGTGCAACTGAAATTCCAAGCCAGGCTTCCTTGCTTCAGGGCTTTACAGAACAATCCAATGTTAATGTAGTATCTGAAATGGTAGATATGATTGCGATTACCAGAGCGTATGAAGCAAATCAGAAAGTGATTCAGGCCGTTGATCAAACCTTAGATCTTGCTGTTAATTCAGTTGGTAAGATTTAATTTTACAAAAGAAAGGAGCTGATCCTATGTTACGTTCATTATGGACAGCTGCATCCGGAATGCAGACGCAACAGACGAATGTTGATACAATATCAAATAATCTTGCGAATATTAATACTACGGGATTTAAAAAAGAATCAGCGCAATTTAAATCTCTTTTATATCAAACAATCCAGAATAATTCAACAGATAGTAACGGCGACCCAAAGCCGGTTGGAATACAGGTGGGGCTTGGAGTAAGAAATTCAGCCATAGTATCTCAATATACCCAGGGAACTTTATTAGAAACAGGCAATGATTTCGATTTCGCAATTGAAGGGGACGGATTTTTCATGATTCAGATGCCGGATGGAACTACTGCCTATACAAGAAATGGTGCCTTTGGACTTTCCATAGGAGTAGATGGGACCACTTTAACTACTTCAGACGGTAACCCGGTACTAGACACAAATGGAGCGCCAATTGTTATGGATGCAGAATATGATACATCACTGGTTGGCTTTGACACGGATGGTAATCTTACTTATCCTGATGAAGCTGGTAATCCGCAACCTATGGGAATTCAGATTGGCTTTGCTCAGTTTAACAATCCAGCCGGTCTTGTGAAGACATCAGGAAGCTTATTAGTGGAGTCTCCGGCTTCCGGAGCACCAAGATATGAAGCCACCGATGCTAACCTGACAGACAGTAAAATAAGACAGGGATACCTGGAAGGCTCTAATGTTCAGGCTGTTACAGAGATGGTAGATTTAATAGTAGCACAAAGAGCATATGAGATGAATTCAAAAGCAATTACGGCAGCAGATGAAATGCTTCAACAAGCGAATAATTTACGCAGATAGATAGGGGGATAATATGAATATACCAGCTGGGACTAATTCCATATTAAACTCGACTATGTCCACCATAAGTAATACAAGTAATCTTGAGAGTAAACTAAAAGGGAGCAATGACCAGGCAACCGATGAAGAGTTAATGGAAGCATGTAAAAGCTTTGAGACATACTTTGTTGAACAGGTATTTAATGAGATGAAAAAAACAATACCCAATCAGGAAGATGAGAGTGAATATGTGAGCTATTTTGGAGATATGCTTTATGAAAAATATGCGAAGAATATCTCAGATAGTGGCAATCTAGGCATTGCGCAGATGCTCTATGGGTCAATGAAAAGAAATTAAGGGATCTACATATAAGAGGAGCAGTTACTCACATAACTGGTCCTTTTTCAAATCTCTGGAGGAGGTGAGGAAATGGCAGAAATTTTAGAAGGATATGTTGATAAAATTGTGTTTCGAAATACAGAAAACGGATATACAGTTTTATCTTTAGTAAATGATGACCTTGAGATGACTTGTGTAGGTACATTTACCTTTATAAGTGAAGGAGAGTTTATTAAAGCGAATGGAAGTTACATTTCTCATCAACTTTACGGTGAGCAGTTTCAAGTAGAAAGCTATGAATATAAGAAGCCTGAGGATATAGAGTCCATTGAGAGATATCTTGGTTCGGGTGCAATAAAAGGGATAGGTACTGCACTGGCAGCACGAATTGTAAGACGATTTAAAGAAGACTCATTTCGTATTATAGAAGAAGAGCCGGAGCGCCTGGCTGAGGTTAAAGGCATCAGTGAGAAGATGGCCCAGGAAATCTCAAAGCAGTTTGAAGAGAAGAAAGAAATGCGTGGTGCGATGTTGTTCTTGCAACAATACGGAGTATCAACAGCTTATGCAGTTAAGATATATAAAGAGTATGGGGCTAAGATGTATGATATTATTCGAGAAAATCCATATAAGCTGGCGGAGGATATCAGCGGTATTGGGTTTAAAGTTGCAGATGAGATAGCAGCCAAGGTAGGAATTGGTGCGAATTCTGACTACCGAATAAAAGCCGGTATCTTATATGTATTGCTAAAGGGCAGCGGGGAAGGTCATGTTTATTTACCAGAGAGTTTGCTTACAGCAAAAACGGCGGAACTTCTGGGCACAGATGTGAGCGGAATTGATAAGCATTTAACAGATTTAGCATTTGACCGTAAAATCATCCTACGCGAAACAGGGGGGGTTAAAAATATATATAGTGCAAGCCTGTTTTATTTAGAATTAAATACTGCTAAGATGTTATGCGATCTTAATATAAAACATAATCTAGCCACCAACGATATTACCACACGCTTATCATCCGCCACTAGGCAGTTTAAAATAGAACTTGATGAGATGCAGAGAACTGCAGTGATTGAAGCTGCCAGAAATGGCGTACTGGTGGTCACAGGCGGTCCAGGAACAGGTAAGACCACCACCATTAATGCTATTATTCGCTTCTTTGAGGCAGAAGGAATGGATATCTTATTGGCAGCACCAACCGGAAGAGCTGCTAAGAGAATGACGGAGACCACCGGATATGAGGCTAGAACTATACATCGATTGCTTGAAATCTCTAAAATGTCTGGAGATCTTGATAGTAGACAGATATTTGAGAGAAATGAAGTGAATCCCCTTGAGACGGACGTTATTATTATAGATGAATTATCTATGGTTGACATCAGCCTGATGCATGCTTTACTTAAGGCAATTACAGTAGGTACCAGGTTAATATTGGTTGGTGATGTAAACCAGCTGCCGTCTGTTGGACCTGGAAATGTATTAAGTGATATCATTAATTCCCATCAATTCAATGTGGTTAAATTAACAAAGATTTTCCGCCAGGCTGCAGAAAGTGATATCATAGTAAATGCACACAAAATTAATGCAGGCGAGAATATTAAACTGGATAATAAAAGTAAAGATTTCTTCCTGTTACAGAGAGATAACGTGAATGTTATTATTAATGTAATACTTACCTTAATTAAAGATAAGATACCAAACTATGTAAATGCAACCTCTTATGATATTCAGATACTTACACCAATGAGAAAAGGTGAATTAGGTGTGGAGCGGCTGAATCAGGTTCTACAACAATATCTAAACCCTCCGGGAAATGGGAAAAAAGAAAAGGAGTATAACCAGATAATATTTCGTGAGGGTGATAAAATAATGCAAGTCAAAAATAATTATCAACTTACCTGGGAAATTAAAAGTAAATATGGTATTACTACAGAGAATGGAACGGGTGTTTTTAATGGAGACATGGGTGTCATCAAAGAAATAAACCTGTTTGCAGAACAGCTGCTAATTGAGTTTGATGAAGGTAGAATGGTAGAGTACTCCTTTAGTCAATTAGAAGAATTAGAACTGGCTTATGCCACAACTATTCATAAGGCACAGGGTAGCGAATATCCGGCAGTTATTATGCCGTTACTCACCGGTCCTAGAATGCTTATGAATAGAAATCTATTATATACTGCTGTGACGAGGGCAAAAAACTGTGTAGTCATTGTTGGAAGTGATAAAACGATACAATCCATGATTGATAATGAAAGTGAACAGCATAGATATTCCAGCCTGTCAGAACGAATCAATGAATTATTGAATGTTACGTAGTGCAGGAAGGAACCAAATGCCAAACATTTATGTATAATAGTACTACAAAAGATTAAATGTGTGGATTATTTACAAGAAGTATAATTAGATAAACTATAAGAAGTATAATTAGATAAATTGTAAGAAATATAATTAGATAAACTACAAGAAGTATAATTAGATAAATTGTAAGAAATATAATTGATGCAAATACCTAAAAAATAAGTTATAATAGTTTATTATATATTATTTTTTACTAGATAGGTAAGATAAGGAATTGTGAAAGGGGAAAACAATAGTGAAAACAGCTTTAGTAATCATGGCCGCTGGATTGGGCAGCAGGTATGGTGGTATTAAACAGTTAGAACCTGTTGGACCTGGTGGCGAAATTATTATGGACTATTCCATATATGATGCAATAGAGGCGGGTTTTAACAAGGTAGTTTTTATCATCCGAAAAGATTTAGAACAAGATTTCAAAGAAATAATAGGAAATAGAATCGAAAAAAAGATTGAAGTTGAATATGTATTCCAGGATATAGATGCTCTTCCTGAGGGATATACGAAGCCGGAAGGCAGAACAAAACCTTGGGGAACAGGACAGGCAGTATTAAGTTGCCTAGGAGTCTTAAAAGAACCATTTGCTGTTATTAATGCAGATGATTACTATGGAAAGCAGGCATTTGTTACAATTCATGATTACTTAATGAATGTCAATAAAGATGCAGGAGTTTATGATATCTGCATGGCTGGCTTTATTCTTGGCAACACATTAAGCGAGAATGGTACCGTAACAAGAGGTGTCTGTAAA
Source organism: Anaerocolumna sp. (assembly GCA_029239455.1). Lineage (GTDB taxonomy): Bacteria > Bacillota > Clostridia > Lachnospirales > Lachnospiraceae > Anaerocolumna. The sequence continues at coordinate 9,477 of JAQZAX010000052.1, read as the reverse complement.
GTGGATGATAATGGTATGCTAGTTAATATTACTGAAACTAGCGGTATTATGAGAGACGGTCTGAATGCAGCTGCAAAAGATACCTTTGGCAATAACATAGAGATTGATATTAATAGTGTTGTTTCCATGAATTTATGGGGTTTTACGCCAGAATTTCTGGTCGAACTTGAGAAAGGTTTTACTAAGTTTTTAGATGGTATAAAAGGAAATGAATTAAAAGCAGAATATCTTCTTCCTGAAGTAGTAGGGAAGCTAGTAAAAGAAGAAAAAGCTAAAGTGCATGTATTAAAGACTTCTGATATATGGTTTGGAGTTACTTATAAAGAAGATAAAGAAAAAGTGGTAGAATCTTTTCAGACACTTGTAGATAAGGGAGTTTATCCAGCAAAGTTATTTTAACAAATTGAAAATGAGGGAAGTAAATTTGTTCGAACCAATCATTAATATATTCTACCCGAGAAGATGTCCTATCTGTGGGAATATTGCAACTCCAAGGGGAGAACTTGCATGTCCTGCCTGTAGAGAAACGATATCGCTAATACAAGAACCACGTTGCAAAAAATGCAGTAAACCTGTAGAGTCAGAAGAAGCAGAGTATTGCCTGGATTGTTTTAAAAAGAAGCATAAATATCGAAAGGGTTTCGCGTTATGGCTTTATGATGGGGCTATGAAGAAATCCATGGGGGACTTTAAATTCCACGGAAGAAAAGAGTATGGGAAATTCTATGTCTCTGAAATTATGAAAAGATACAGCACAGATATTATGGCCATAGCACCAGATGTAATAGTACCAATTCCTATTCACAGGTCGAAACTGGTAAAAAGAGGGTATAATCAAGCAGAGATATTGGCAAAAGGGCTTGGGAATGAACTGGGTATACCGGTATTATCCCATCTTCTTCTAAGGAACAAGAAGACCTTGCCTCAAAAACAGCTAAATGATAAAGAAAGACTTAAAAATCTGGAACAGGCTTTTGAATTTTCGGTGGAGGAGAGAGAAAAATTCTCTAATGAGATTCGTAAGGTAATGTTGATTGATGATATTTATACAACCGGGAGTACCATAGAAGCATGTACGAATAAGTTACTTCAAAACGGTATTGAGGAAGTCTATTTTATATGTGTATGTATTGGTAAGGGTTACTAAGGAGGAAAAAAGAATGGATGTAAGAAATTGCAAAGATTGTGGAAAATTATTTAATTATTTAAACGGACCGGCACTATGTCCAACTTGCATGAAAAAACTAGATGATAAATTTACAGTTGTAAAAGAATACATTTATAATCATCCGGGCGCAGGAATTCAGGAAGTTTCTGAAGAAAATGAAGTTTCTATTCCACAGATTAAGCAGTGGATAAGAGAAGAAAGACTTGCCTTTGCCGAAGATTCCATGGTTGGAATTGAGTGTGAAAATTGTGGAACAACCATTCGAACAGGAAGATTTTGCCAGTCCTGTAAAGATAAACTTGCTAATAATTTAGGCAATGTTTATCGTACAGCGGAATCACCGCAGCTCAAAAAAGATACAAAAGAAAGTCCAAAGATGAGGTTTTTGGATAATTAGTTAAGAAAACAGACGTAATTCATAAAACCCCCATATGTTATTTGCGCTTTTCCTACTCTGCAAAAATAACATATGGGGGGTTTTTATAACTTTACTTTCAATTCTATTTATCAGATTGAGTCCAGTTGCTTTTTGGAGATCCCTTTCAGGATAAAGCTACCTTACCTCATTGATTCCTTCGTCAGATAAAGTTATTTTACCCTCTTTTAGAAGTCTGCCGACTGCTCTTTTAAAGGCATTTTTGCTTAGATTAAATTCAGCCTTAATAACTTCTGAATCTGTTTTATCATGGAATGGAAGAAATCCGGATGCTTCTTGTAATTTATTATAAATGAGTTCACTATCTGTATCCATCTGGATATGTGCTTTCTCTCTGATGCTTAAGTCCAGTTTTCCATCGCTCTTAACCTGAATGACTCTGGCCTCAATAACTTCACCAACCTTTAATATGCGGTGTAATTCTTTCGTTGGAACAAGAGCACAGTAACGATTATCCACGGCCACAAACGCTCCAAAACTATCGATGATTTCGTAGACTATTCCATTTACGCGGTCATCCTTCTTATAAGGAGAGTTGCACTCCAGATAGTCATAAACTTTCATAGTTGCGCATAAACGATCGCTTTTGTCGATATATAGAGCTACTAAAACATTTTTACCTGTTTGCACTCTCTCCGTTTGCTCCTTAAAAGGAAGTAAAAGGTCTTTTGCCAGACCCCAATCCAAAAATGCTCCAATGGTTGTTACTTCTTTTACTTTAAGGACAGCTGTTTTACCGAGCGTTAATTCTGGAATAGTAGTAGTAGCAATGGGTCTGTCCTCCGAATCCTTATAAACAAACACTTCTATTTCGTCTCCGCCTTGCATGCCTTGTGGCACCTGATTCTTTGGAAGCAGAATTGAACTGCCACTACTTTGCCCCCTTTCGCAGAGGTACACACCAAAGTCAGTTGTTTTTAATACCTCTAACGTTTGTACTTCACCTAATTTAATCATATTTACACCCATTGCATATCACAGGTTTACCTGCGATACTGCCATAAACAAATAGGTTGAAAGAATCTATTTATGGCATTCCTTTCTTAAATTATATTTTCTTTCAACCTTTGCCCCCACCTTATATCGCAGGTAGGCCTGCGATACTGCCACAATAAAAACGAGTGAAAGAATCACATTGTGGCAACCTTTCTTTTCTAAATTTTTTTCACTCCTAAAAGCCTTTCCTACAACTTAAATTCAATAATTGTATATGGTTTACTTTCTGTATCAGCAAGCACTACAGTAAAGATATTATCCTCAAAATTAACCATGGGAACAATGAGATCGCCTAATACCGCGGACTTTTTATATTCTGCTCGCATTTGCTTAATAGTGCAATCTTCCGGTAAAAATTCCTCTGCCATTCTTATATATTGCCCATTATTTACATGATTATTTGTATCGATGGTGGAGCGTATCACAGGAAAACTTTCTAAAGTAGTCAGATTTTGTGGAAGATTAATTTTGCGGGGAGCATACTCCATGTCATATTTTTCTTCCTGATTATAATCTCTTACTGCATCCTCTGTTACTTTGACCGGGCGATATTGCTCTGTATCCATATAAACCCAGATGGAATTAGCAGCAGCAGTAACCTGATTCTTAGAATCTGTTATCAGAAAATTACGATAACCATACATACTTTTAAAATCGTAAGGCCAGGTTGAAATTGTGATTTCTTCTCCTAATTCAGGGAAGCGTTCTATATTTATCTGCCAGGCATTCATCAACCAAAGTCGTTTTTCTTTCTCTAAATAGTCCAGGCCTTTTCCAATATCCTCGGATTGGAAAGTGCTACAGTCCTGGAAATAATTTATGATTGAAAATAGATCTAATTGCTTATTTTTGTCAACTTCACTATATCTGACTCGACTCTTAAAACTATACATGTTCCATCCCCCATCTATGCATTTCAGCTCATTATAGCATATTTTTCTTGTTTTGTACTACTTTTTTCTAGATATCCTGCACTTAGGGAGGCATTTTAGATTTTATTCATTTGATTTTAGTGGAACAATTTGCTACAATACTGTAAATGATTAATATATCAGGAAATCGAATGGATGCGGAATATATTTTAAAATGAAAGCAAATCATAACAATATAGTGTTTTTATCGTTTTCAGGGTGTATAATTGTAACATATATATATAATTTGGAGGAAATTAAAATGAAAAAGATTATCAGTTCCACGAACGCACCTGCAGCAATCGGCCCATATTCTCAAGCTGTAGAAGTGAATCATATGGTTTATACATCAGGAGTAATTCCTATTGACCCTGAAACCGGCAATTTAGTGCAAGGAGACATAAAAGTACAAGCGGAACGTGTTCTTAAGAGCCTTAGTGCACTATTAACAGATAGTGGAACAAGTATGGAAAATGTAATTAAAACTACGGTATTTCTTAAGGACATGAATGATTTTGGTGCTATGAATGAAATTTATTCATCTTATTTTACAGTGAATCCACCAGCTCGTTCTGCAGTAGAAGTTGCAAGACTGCCCAAAGATGTTCTGGTTGAAATTGAGGCAATTGCGATAAAATAGAGGAATTCCGCTTAACTTCCGCTCCGGAATTGTATAAGTTGTATTGCAAATAACGAAACTTTGGAGTTTCGCAAATACCTAAATTATAGAAATATAAAAGAAATTTAAAAAGGAATAGAAAAGATACAAATAACTGGAAATTACAAAAACAGTCTGCTATAATGTTGATGTTAGCGATTTATAAACGGATGTCCCCCAGGGACATCCAAACCCAAGTTGAAAGGATGGTTTTCGTTGGACCCGATAGATTATTATAATAAGAATGCAAGTTTGTATTTTGAAAGCACAGTTGAACTGGATATGAAAGAAACCTTGGACAAATTTATAGAATATTTACCAGAAGGAGCTGCAGTACTGGATTTAGGATGCGGATCTGGAAGGGATAGCCTGTATTTTATAGAAAATGGATTTGATACTACGGCACTTGATGGTGCAGAGGAACTATGTGAATTAGCTTCGATACATATTGGCCAGAATGTCTTACATATGCAATTCTCTGAATTAGATTTCACAGAAGTATTTGACGGAGTATGGGCATGTGCTTCTTTATTGCATTTACAAACCAACGAAATAGATAATGTACTTAACAGAGTAATTAATGCTCTTAAACCAGATGGCGTATTATATATGTCATTTAAGCACGGAGATTTTGAGGGAATTAGAAACGGTAGATATTATACTTACTATACGACTAGAAGTTTAAAAGAATTAATAAAGAGACATAAAGAACTTGAGATATTAGAATTATGGAACAGCCAGGATGTTAGAACCGAGAGAGAAGAGGAATCCTGGATGAATGTAATAGTGAGAAAAATAAATGAAGAAAATCAGGAGTAATGCACATGAATAAAATAGCATCAGTAAACAGATTATTTTTAATTACTGTACTTATTTCAATCATAGGTTCTTTTATTAATGGCTATATCAGTTCTTATACGGATAATTATTTTATCCTATTACTCATATCGCAAATTATGCTGGTTGCTCCATCACTTATATATTTTATAAAGGATAGAATAAATATAGCAAACGCAATTCGTGTACGCCCTATTCATCTGTCTAATGTAATTCTGGTAATTATTTTCGCATTTCTAATTCAACCTTTGATGAATTTTATTAATGCGTTATCCATGATTTTTGTACAGAATACCACGTCAGAAGTGATGTTTGGTATTGTAGAAAAGAATGGATTTTGGCTAAGTCTGTTTTTGATAGGTTTTGTTCCTGCTATATTGGAAGAGACAGTATACAGAGGTGTATTCTATAATGAATATCGAAAGGTAAATCCTTGGAAGGGAATACTGCTCAGTGCTTTTTTATTTGGCATTATACATGGCAATTTAAATCAATTTTCTTATGCATTTGCAATGGGTATCGTCTTTGCGCTTCTGATTGAAGCTACTGACTCCATTTTATCGACTATGATTGTGCACTTTGTAATAAATGGGACCTCTGTAATTTTACTTGAAATCTACCCCAGATTGCTCAAATATCTCGAGAATGTATATGGTATGGAACAATATAATGCCCAGGATTTAATGAACCAGTTACAAAACTCTGCCACATTGAATTTTGCGTACATTGTTCAGACCTATGGAATAAGTGCATTAATTTTTACCCCATTAGCATTTATTGTATTTCGTGCAATAGCAAAAAACACGGGCAGATGGGATTTTGTCAAGAATATTTTCCATGCAAAGGAAGCAGCAGAGAGGTATCAACCCATGGAAGATGGAATGGAATATAGGCATTCGGCAGATTTTAATCATTATGTGATAACTACCTCAAAGAAAAAAAGTTTGTTTACGACTAGTCTTATTGCAGGAATTATCATCTGTGTGATTATGTTAATTATAAATGAATTATTTGCAGTAGACAATTCCATACAGCCATTAGAAGATGGAAATACTCTCATTATTTTTTTGAGAAATGTGATGAATTCATTATATATAAGTTTAACTTGATTTGTTTAGTCTTTATTATGAATGGAGGAATTGATATGGATAAAATATTAGATCTAATTATTATCGGGTCCGGCCCAGCCGGACTGGCAGCAGCGATTTATGCAGGCAGAGCAGAATTAGATACCATTATTATAGAGAAATCTCCTATAAGCGGCGGACAGATTATCAACACTTATGAAGTTGATAATTATCCTGGAATTCCAGGAATTAGCGGATTTGATTTGGGTACTAAATTCAGGGAACATTGTGATCGCTTGGAAATGGAGTTTATTACCGGAGAAGTTATTAAGTTTGAAGTTAAGGATGGAATAAAGGTAGTAACTCTTGATGATGAGAAAGTATATCGCTCAAAAGCAGTTATTATAGCAACAGGTTCTAATCCTAGAAAACTAAATGTAGTGGGAGAAGAAAAGTTATCGGGTATGGGTGTTTCCTATTGTGCTACCTGTGACGGCGCTTTCTTTAAAAACAGAACAACCGCAGTAGTTGGCGGAGGAGATGTAGCAGTAGAAGATGCTATATTCCTGGCTAGATTATGCAAAAAGGTTTATGTAATACACAGAAGAGATGAATTCAGAGCAGCAAAAAGTTTAACCACGAAATTAACAGCAATGGAAAATGTTGAAATTATTTGGGACACTAAAGTAGAAGAAATAATAGGTGATACCCAGGTTGAGCAACTGCGTATAAAAAATCTGAAGACAAAGGAAGAAAAAATACTAGACGTAGATGGAACTTTTATTGCTATTGGTTATAACCCAAGTTCAGAAGTCTATAAAGATGTGGTAGAAGTTGACCTGGGCGGATTTATAGTAGCAGGGGAGAATTGCGAAACGAATATTCCCGGCGTGTTTGCTGCAGGTGATATTAGAACAAAAGACCTTCGCCAGATTATAACGGCAGCATCCGATGGTGCAAATGCCATTACAGCAGTAGAAAGATATCTTAATAGCCTATAATCGATTTCGCAATGTTTATTTTCATAAATAAAGACAGCAAAATGTATGGAATGCCTTATTTATTAGTGATTTTGGATAAATAAACCTAATTATTTTAGTAATAATATGGTTGACAGTAATTGTATGCTTTGATATAATGACCTCATAATATTTAATAAATTTGTAACATTTAAATCGAATTTGAAACATTTTATAGATATTTCTGAAAGTTTTTAATGGATGATTTAAGGAGGTCTACTATCATGATTTATGGTACAACAGTTAAAGCGTCACTTTGCCTTACGGCAGCTTTGTTAACTTTAGGTTTTCCAGTGACAGCACAAGCAGCAAAAGAATCAAGAGCATCTGATGTTGGAATAGCTGGAATAACCCAAACGTTGGATTTATTATATTCAACCGCTTCAGAACAAGTAATCGGTGAAGTTGAATCTCTCGTTTTAAAAAGTGATGAAGCCAGTAGTAAACAGGCACTAACTGAAATTGAATCACCATATGCTAATCTGGGAATTTCCATTGCAGAGAATTATGTTAATATTCGAAAAGAACCCAATACCGAAAGCGAAGTTGTAGGTAAATTATATAAAGGATGTGCAACCGACATTCTTGCAAGAGAAGGAGAATGGGTTCAAATCCAATCAGGTAATGTAAAAGGATATATTAATGCAGAATTTCTGGCTATAGGGGAAGAAGCAGAAAGCTTGATAGATGACTATGCTACGAAGTATGCTACTATTAACACAGAAACTTTGTTTGTACGTGAAAAACCAAACACAGAAGCAACCATTACAACGATGGTTCCTTTGGGTGAAACCTTTATGGTGTTAAAAGAAAACGAAAGCTGGGCTAAAATCATGATTGATGAGGATGAGACCGGATTCGTTTCAAAAGACTACATAACAATTGATGTAGAATTTGAGTATGCAGTCTCTATAGAAGAAGAACAGGCTAAATTAGCAGCAGAAGAAGCTGCAAGACAGGCGGAAGCTGAGAGACTTACGAAACTTGCCGCACAGCAGGAAGCTGCAAGACAGGCTGAGGCTGCTAGTCAGTCTTCCGGTTCTGAGAAGGAGACATCTTCATCAGAAAGTAAAAGTTCTAATCCAGGCAATTCTGCAGTAGGACAAGATATTGCGGACTATGCAGTAAAATTTGTGGGCAACCCTTATGTATGGGGTGGTACAAGTTTAACAGGTGGAGCGGATTGTTCCGGTTTTGTTCAGTCAATCTACGCGCACTTTGGATATGGTATCACAAGAACCTCTAGAGATCAGGCTGCATCAGCAGGACGTGAAGTTAGCTTAGACAGCCGCCAACCAGGTGATTTGATTTTCTATAGAAACAGCAGTGGAGTAGTAAATCATGTTGCCATCTATATTGGTAATAACAAAGTAGTACATGCAAGCAATGCAAGAGAGGGCATTAAGATTTCAAGTTATAATTATCGTACCCCTTATAAAATTAGAAGAATAGTATAATAATATATATGTTAGTTATCTCTGAAAGCCTTTCTTTATGGCCTGGAGGTAACTAACATTTTTTGAATTTATGGGAAAGTTCGACCAACTTCCTATAAATCAAAAAGCCCGACCGGCAGGATGCGCATGACGCGCTAAGGAAATTTGTCACAGATGTTACAGCGCGTCAGCGCTAGAGTCTGGCAAGCCAGACTCATTCTTATTTATTTAAATTGCGTCCTGTTTGTTATTTGTAATAATATTAAGAATTGATATCTACTATTATGTATAATTGGCGTATAAATTGTATTTTTATATGATTGGAATGGTTTGAAAATTGTTTATATTTTATTAAATAATTTATTTTTTGTGAATTAATAAAGTTTTAATATTTTCTATTGACAAAAATACGGATGTACAAATTGCACAAATTAATTAAAAAGTTGTTATGCATTACTATTTTTCGAAATGGAACAAGTTAAATATCAAGAAGTTATCCACAATCCTAAATGCTTGTTTTCTCTAGAAAAGAAGTTATACACTGAGTTATCCACATTATCCACATTTCCTAACCACGGCTGTCGAACGTAAACAAGCTGTCAAGGTAGAATATTTGTTTTGTAAATTGTGATATATTAGACAAAAAATGAGGAATTTTATATACAAAGAGAAAGGATATATATTGTCAAATAAAAAAGAAATTTGTTAAGTTAATAATGAGAATTTGACGAAAATATGCGACTTTTAGGCGAAATAATAAATAAATCAACACATTATGTAAAAATTAGGCCTATGGACCTACTTGGGTTTTGCTTAGGTTTTCTGCCAGATTAATCTTTTAACTTTGTTCAATGGAATGGGGAAATTGCTTGTCACTAAAGTTGCCATGTGTTATAATGTAAGTACGATATAAGAATAGAAAGTCAAAAGGAGTTGGTCATTATGCGTT
>JAQZAX010000051.1 GCA_029239455.1 Anaerocolumna sp. | reverse complement strand
AATCAGGAGTAAATTTTTCTTTGGATGCAAAGTTGCAGCATTGAATATACGTAAGCTGTTCACCTTTCGGAATGGCTTGGGTCATTATGCCAAAAATCCATTATTCGCCAGATGATATGGAAAATAAACAGAGAAATTTTAAGAATATCTTCCATTTAACTCGCTTCAATAATGTTTTAACAAAAAAATGTGTGAAATTTTCAAGGTGCTAAGAGAAATGGGCGAAATGAAACCATTAATTCGACCCCAACATCATCCTATTAGATTAAAAAGAGCCTGGGAAAAAGGCTCTAGCTTGCAGGCGTTTTACCCACGTTTAATGGGTTACATATTTTACACCCAACCAGCAGAATAATAGTGAATTATGAAAGATTATAAATTGTACAATGGATAGATACGACATTTCTCGACAATTCTTAGCTGATATTAATTGACAAGGGATAAAAAACGTAATCAATATCAGATAATACATACAAACATTGCTTAATTGTGAAAATATTTCTATAAATTATGAAAAGTATATTGACAGAAGATGATGGATTATGTATAATTCAAGTATAAACAAGGAAACAGTTAATTAACAGTAAGAATTAAGATTTAGTTAATTAACCTCTGCTTAACTGTTAGGCAGCCTAGAAGGAGGAGAGTCCAATGGGTTTAGAAGAAGAAATAGAATACATATCTCTGCATGATAGGATGGTGATATATCCTGCTGGAATAACCTTCAATATAGAATATTTTATAAGAAAGATTGATAACATCCAAGGTATTGTATAATACATAATCGGAGTGATAATGGATGTAATATCTGAATAAGATATCATCAATAGATGTGTAGAGATGAATTGTTTCGTAATCTTTATACTAGGTGTACATAAGATGAAAAACAAAAACCAATGATAAAAGTGAAATAAACATAAGATAGTCATACGAAAGAAAATGAATAATATACTACAGAAAGGTAAAGAGACTAAAGATTCCGTTATTAATGTTTATTGTTAATAGGCATGGTCCAGCAGGACAAAAACGAATAATTGCCTCCGATTACTAAGTTACAAATGAAAAGACAACTTAATATAGTATAAAATGCCTGTCATAAGATATTGTGACAGGCATTTTATTGCATAAAACAATCTTTGCTACGATTATTGATTAAAATATTTTGCTAGGTATCTACTTGTTTTAATCATTATGGAATGTTAATATATGTTCAAAGGAGGTATTTATGGAGAGATACGATAACATTGTTAAATTGGAAGAAATCAGAAGATTCGTTGATCATAGTCAATATAAGAAGGCCGAAAAAGTCTTAGATACTGTAGATCTGCATAAAATCAAATCTCTGACGGACCTTAGTATAATTGCGGATGTTTATACACAAAATGAAAGATATGAAGAGGCAGTTATAATACTTAATAAAATGTATGCAAAGACAAAAACGAGACGAATACTTTATCAGCTAGTAGAAGTTTCTATTAAGCAAGGGAATATCACAGAGGCGGAAAAATATCTGTCCCAGTACATTAAAGTATCGCCAAACGATTCCTACCGGTTAATTTTTCGCTACTGTATTGATAAGCGTAAAGGTCAGCCGTTAGAAGTATTGATTGAATCATTAGAACAATTAAAAGAATTTGAATATATTGAAAACTGGGCATACGAATTAGCAAAACTCTACCATAAAGCCGGCAAGAAGGACAAGTGTATTCGTGAGTGCAGTGATATTGCTTTGTGGTTTGGTGAAGGATTATACGTAGAAAAAGCAAAGTTATTAAAAGCTTATTATGTCGGAGAACTTGATCCGATACATATGTTAAAAGCGAAAGAAAAAAAGGAGGCGGAACAAAGGCTTGAGTTAGATAAAACAAAAGATTTTAGTTCCGTAAGAAGTCAAATAGATCAATTCCTGGAAGAGGAAGAAGCATTAAAAGCGTCTGTGAATGAACAACCTGAAAATGAACAATTTGAGGATGAACAATCTGAGGATGAACAAACTGAAGACAAACAATCAGAAAATGAACAATCTGAGGATAAACAATCAGAAAATGAATTAGCAGATAGTACAGAGACAGGTAATAATGAATATGATGACCAGGTAAAGTTTGAAGAAACAATTAAAGATATAGCGGATGAAGAGGAATTAGACCAGAAGCTTCAGGAATATATTCTAACTGGGGAAATAGAAATTCAAGAGCCCATTTCTACGAAGCAGCCTATGTCTGCTTCTGACCATAACGAAACTGCTGATTCGATGAAATATGGTGTTACAGATATAGATAATTCGGAGAATTACGATACGGAGAACTGCGATACGGAGAATTACGATACAGAGAATGGTGATATTGATAATACCAATATAGAATCTGTCAGCACCGAGACTAGTAAGGATAATATTGGTAATGCAGAAATATCCGATTATGCAGATGAAATCTTTGGTCATTTTGAGGTTGACTATAAGAAAATACTTGGTTATTATTATGAATTGTGTAAAGTTAACATACCAGAAATACTCATCGGAATACTAAGTGACCAATCAAGAAACAAACACCTAATTATTACCGGTGAAAAGGGAACTGGTAAAACATCTTTAGCTAAAAAAATATCTAAGATAATGTTTGGGGCCGGAAGAATGAAAAGCCCTAAGGTGGCTAAAATAAATGGTGAAAAATTAAATCAGATTGATTTAGAGCAAAAAGCGGATAAGTTAATAGATAGTACGCTAATAATAGAAGATGTTTCCTGCTTAAATAGCAATGCTATCAAACAGCTATTACAGCTTATCAGGAAACTGAATAGTCATATTTTTGTAGTATTGGAAGATACCTCTGCAAACATAGAAAAGTTGTTAGAAATGGATACGAATTTAAAAGCATTATTTCCTTATTTATTACACCTGCAAAACTATTCCAGGGATGAATTATTGGGACTTGCCGAAGGTTATGTTAAGGAGCAGGATTATCTGCTTACAGAAGAAGCGGCTGCCAGCTTATTCCATAGGATTCAGGATATTACGGAAGAAGTGGATAAGTCAAGCCAGCTAAGTGAAGTGATGGACATAATTAAGGGCGCAAAACATGCGGCGGATGAAAGATATAAGCATGAATTGCTTAAAGTAATTGGTGAAAGGGAGATTGTATCAACAGATTTTATGTATATAATTCCAGCGGATTTTAATAGTTAGGTAACCCGTGTAACCCCAAGGTTTTCGTGGTTACCTATAGATTTTATAGTTGATACAGGGAGGAACATTATGGACTCAGAAGTAATTGTCATTGGACATATTAATCCGGATACGGATTCGATATGCTCCGCAATTTCTTATGCAGCATTAAAACGTAAAATAACAGGTAATAAATTCAGAGCCATGAGAGCCGGACAAATTAATCCGGAGACAAGCTTTGTTTTAGACAGATTTGGAGTACCTGCGCCGACTTACTTAAACGATGTAAGAACACAGGTAAAAGATATTGAGTTTAGAAGAATAAAAGGTGTTGACGGAGGTATTTCCCTAAAGAAAGCGTGGGCTACCATGCGGGAAAATAGTGAAGTGACACTTCCAATTGTAGATGAAAAGAACAAACTGATTGGGTTAATCACCATAGGCGATATAGCCAAGTCTTACATGGATGTATATGATAGCCGAATTATTGCGACAGCGAAAACTTCCTATAAAAATATTATTGAAACCTTAGAGGGACAAATGGTTTTAGGTGATCCGGATTCTTATTATTCCGAAGGAAAAGTTTTGATAGCTGCAGCTAATCCGGATATTATGGAGGATTATATTGAAGAAGGCGACTTGCTGATTCTTGGTAACCGTTATGAATCCCAGTTAAGTGCTATTGAAATGAAAGCAAAATGTATTATAGTTTGCGATGGCGCCAATGTTTCAAAATCAATTATTAAGATGGCACAGCAAAATGAATGCACAATTCTTAGTACACAGTTCGATACCTTTACTGTTGCAAGACTTATGAACCAAAGCATGCCGATTAGCTACTTTATGAGTACAAAAGATCTGATTACATTTACAACGGAAGATTTAATTGATGATATCCGTAATGTTATGGCGAAGAAGAGACACAGATATTTTCCGATACTAGATAAAGAGGGTAAGTTTGCTGGTATGATATCCAGAAGAAATCTCTTAGATGCCAGAAGAAAGAAGATTATCTTAGTTGACCATAATGAGAAGTCCCAGGCGGTGGATGGAATTGAAGAAGCGGAAATATTAGAGATTATTGATCACCACAGACTGGGAAGTATGGAGACTATTAGCCCGGTTTATTTTAGAAATCAACCCCTTGGATGCACGGCGACTATAGTGTATCAGATGTATCTTGAGAATAAAGCCGAAGTGGATCCACCGGTTGCTGGACTTCTTTGTTCCGCAATATTATCAGACACACTGGTATACCGTTCACCAACTTGTACGGAATTAGACCGTAAGTCCGCGGAAGAACTTGCTAAGATTGCAGATATTAATGTTGATGAGTATGCAAGTGAAATGTTTGCGGCAGGAAGTAACCTTGGATCAAAATCTCCAGAAGAAATTTTCTACCAGGATTTTAAAAAGTTTACAGCAGGTGACTTAACCTTTGGTGTTGGACAAATTAACTCCATGAGCCAAAGTGAATTAGTGTCCATTAAACAAAAACTAGTTCCTTATATGCAGAAAGCCATCCAGGATCATAGCGTTGGTATGCTGTTCTTTATGCTCACCGATATCTTAGAGAATTCCACGGAATTACTATATCAGGGAAATGGAGCTAAGGAACTTGCAATTAATGCCTTTAAGCTGGATAGCAACGATGAAATATTATACCTAAAGGGGATTGTATCCAGAAAGAAACAGGTGATCCCCCCATTAGTAACAACACTTCAGAATAACGATTAAAGAAGGAATATAATGTTTTCATTTATATTTTAAACTGAATTTCGACTTCTCTTTTTAAAGGAACACCACTAGCAGACTTTACATTGGTTGTTACAGTTAATATGTAGGATTCATTTGGAGAATATGGCTCTAATGGTTCTATTTCGATATAACCATTGATACTGTCATAATGAATGCGAGTCTTTAGTGGAACTTTTTTTAATGACGTAACATGAAGATTTCGGTTGTTTACGGTTGAAGGATTAAGGGGAGCAGAGAATTTTACCCTCCAGACAAATTTATCTGTGGGGTACCTTAGTTTTTGCTTTATTTTATCTTCGACGTCCTCCGAAGTAGATTCTATTTTAATATATTTATTTATCATTTGTACTCCTTTCATTTTAATCAATCGAACAACAAAAACTGGGCTTTTGACCCTCAAATCTCGTTAGGTAATTGCTAACCAATCTGACTTTTGATACAAATTATGGGCACATGTTGCTCTAAGGAAACTTGTTATAGAAGTGATTCGCGTCAGCGCTAGAAAGTGTAAATGCACATTCTTTGTTCTAATTATACTATATTTATTAAAATTTAAATATGAATCATTATAACCATAAGCTAGAAAATTAAAAGATGCAGATAAAAATCTTCGTTAAAAGGTTATGAATAACATATGAAATAGAATTAATAGTATTGTAATTGAAATTTTTAAATAAAAGGACAAACTATAAGCAGGCAGATATTTTATAAATCATAAAGTATGTGCATTGATTTATGATAGGAGACAGAATGGATAAGGAATTTTGGAAAGCAGGTAACATGTTATATCCGTTGCCTGCAGTAATGGTATCCTGTCAAAGACAAGGTGAAAAACCCAATATTATTACAGTTGCATGGACTGGTACCATATGTACAAATCCGGCAATGGTTTATATCTCAGTACGTCCGGAGCGTTTCTCTTATGATATTATAAAAGAAACTGGGGAATTTGTCATTAACTTATCTTCAGAAGATTTAGTTAAGGCTGTAGATTATTGTGGTGTGAAATCTGGAAGGAACGTGGACAAATTTAAGGATATGCAATTAACACCTGTAGCAGGCAATATTGTAAAGGCGCCCCTTATTAAAGAAGCCCCTGTTAATATTGAATGCAGGGTAAAACAAATGTTGCCGCTTGGATCACACCATATGATAATCGCTGAGGTACTTGGTGTACATGTTGATAAAGCGTATATGAATAAGAATGGTAAGTTTGAATTAAGCAAGGCGCGTCCCATTGTATATTCCCATGGAGAGTATTATGGATTAGGGGATTTGCTTGGAACATTTGGGTACAGTGTTAAGAAAAAGAAGTAGATAATACTCGGCTTAATGATGCAGAATTGCAACTAAAATTCATATGCTTAAATATACCATTGCAGAAAACGAAAAAAAAGCTTGGCGTAAAAAACAAAAGGTGCTATAATCAGTTCATTATGTATGAAAGGACTTCATTTATGAAGAATATAGTACTAATTGGTATGCCAGGTGCAGGTAAAAGTACCATTGGAGTAATACTTGCAAAGGTATTGGGATACCGTTTTCTTGATGCCGATTTATTAATTCAGGAACAGGAAAAGCGATTGTTAAGTGAAATTATTGCTTTGGAGGGTCTGGATGGCTTTATAGCTATTGAGAACCAGGTGAATCGTGACATTATAGCAGATACTTCTGTTATTGCAACAGGCGGAAGCGTTATCTATGGGCTGGAAGCCATGGAGCATCTTAGGGAAATAGGCATTGTAATCTATATTAAGTTAAGCTATGAAACCATTAAAAACCGTCTTGGCAATATCAAACAAAGAGGTGTTGTATTAAAAGATGGACAGAACCTGCTTTCACTATATAAAGAAAGATGCCCACTCTATGAAAAGTATGCTCATATTATTGTAGATGGTGAAGGCTTAAATACAGAAGAACTCATGGAGTTAATCGCGGCAAAGATAAGTCAATTTTCCCATAAGGGTTAAAAAGGGTTTACTTCTCGGGAATTTATGGTATAATCTAAGAGTATTAAAACTGACAAATAAACATCTAATTTCATGTGCATTTTGAATAAATGCCTAAATATAATCAATAGAGGTGTGCAATGGAGCAATATATTATAAAAGGTGGTAAGGCTTTACAAGGCGAAGTTTCAATTGGGGGTGCTAAAAATGCAGCACTTGGAATCATAGCCGCAGCGATTATGACCGATGAAACCGTAACAATAGATAATCTTCCTGATATTCGTGATATTAATGTATTATTACAGGCAATTGAAGAAATCGGAGCAAAAGTAGAAAGAGTGAACAAACATACTGTTAAGATTAACGGTAAAAATATTGACTCAATTAGCATAGATTATGAATTTATAAGAAAGATTCGTGCATCCTATTATTTACTAGGTGCACTCCTTGGCAAATATAAAAGAGCCCAGGTAGCTTTACCGGGGGGCTGCAATATAGGAAGCCGTCCTATCGATCAGCATATTAAGGGATTTGAAGCATTAGGCGCATCCGTAAGAATCGAACACGGTATGATTGAAGCGGAAGCCGTGGAGTTAATGGGTAATCATATCTATTTAGATATGGCTAGTGTTGGTGCAACCATCAACATAATGCTTGCCGCATGTCTGGCAGATGGACAAACTATTTTGGAGAATTCGGCAAAAGAACCACATATTGTTGATGTTGCCAATTTCTTAAACAGCATGGGTGCCAATATTAAAGGTGCCGGTACGGATGTTATTCGTATTAAAGGGGTAAAAGCATTAAAGGGAAGTGAATATGCAATTATTCCAGATCAAATAGAAGCAGGAACATTTATGTTGGCAGCAGCAGCTACCAAAGGAAATGTATTAATAAAAAATGTAATTCCGAAACACCTAGAAGCAATTACAGCAAAATTAGTTGAAGTTGGTGTTACGGTAGAAGAATATGATGACGCAGTGCGTGTCATTAGTACAAAACGCTTAGGTCATGCCCATATTAAAACATTACCGTATCCGGGATTCCCTACAGATATGCAACCGCAGATGACTGCACTTCTTGCAATGTCACAGGGAACTAGCATTGTTACAGAGAGTATATTTGAAAACCGTTTTAAATATGTTGATGAGTTATCCAGAATGGGTGCTTCCATTAAAGTGGAAGGTAACACAGCTATTATTGATGGAGTAAAAGGCTTAACGGGAGCTATTGTAAGTGCTCCTGACTTAAGAGCAGGTGCTGCTTTGGTAATTGCCGGTTTAGTTGCGGAAGGATTCACTTTCGTTGAACAGGTAGAATATATCGAACGTGGCTATGAAGATTTTGAACGTAAGATGCAGAGCATTGGAGCTTCCATGGAAAAAATCGATGTGGAAGATGAAAAGGCGATTCGTAAATTCAAATTGAGAGTTAGTTAGGATAAGAAACATCTGACAGACACAAATTGGTATAAATAAGTTAAAAGAATTAGGACTCATAGGACTGGATATCAACTCGCCAGTCATTTATGGAAACAGGGGAGAGATAACCAGAGTCAGGCTGACCCAAAATCACAGAAGAGCAGCAATTGAAAGACTGTGATCTTTGGAAAGATCAATAAATTGGTCCTCCACCTGGATAATTGGTCTGGATAGAATCTGCTTATTAATCATGACAATTTCACCTTCCTGTTTGTTATTTAAGCGGACTCTATTGCCCACATAAGCTTGAACGATTTCTTCAAGAAAGGTCATTATGTAATGAGGATCAAATTTTTGTAAACCTTCGGATTCAAAGATACTAATTGCTTCAAAAGGGCTTAATGCAGGACGATAAACTCGGGCAGAAGTCATAGCATCGTAAACATCAGCAATAGCAATAATTTTTGCAAAGGAATCTATACGGGAGCTGCGAAGACCACTGGGATAGCCGCTTCCATCGCAACGCTCATGATGCATTAGAACCATATTCAATATGTGAGGATTTAAATTGCTGTTGTTTAGTAATTGGGAACCTCGAATTGGGTGTGTTTTTACAGTGGCATATTCGGCGTCGGTTAAAGAATCACGTTTATACATGATTTCAGGTGGAAGAACCAGTTTGCCTATATCATGTAATAAACCGCCTAAGGTTAAAGTGCTTAATTCTTCTTCCGAAAATTTAAGCCAATGACCAAGAACATTACTTATTAAAGCAACGTTTAAGGAATGTATATAGGTAATATCGTCTGATTCTGGCATGCAATGAAGTATATCAAATAAATGAATTCCATTTCGGCTCTCCGCCACTATACTTTTTATCTGGTTTAGTAAGAGGGAGGTATCGATTGGCACTTTTTGCGAGATCGTATTAAGGAGCTGGGACTTTAGGTCGTAAATTAGTTTGTCATATTTGTTATTAAATTTTTTAAATTCGTTACTGCTTTTAATAGTTTCAGAATAGTTTACTTTTATATGCGTGGTAACCATTGGTTGTACTTCTGTAATAGCGATTGAAATGTCATTAATTTTATAAAATTTGAGTCGTGTAATAATTTTGTCTGTAATCGCAGTATTTTTTGGTATGATTAACCTATTGTCCACAGTATATACATCCTCGGCTATTATCATTCCCGCCTCTGCCATTTGAATGGGTATGGGTTTTGATTTCACTTTTTTCTCCTATCTGTCTATTTTGCTTAAATTCCGATATTTTTTGTAGCTAAAGTATAAAATTAGTATAAAAAAAATGTATAGATATGTCAACTGAAAAATATCCTTGACAAATGTTGAAAAATAGTATATTCTCACCATACAAGCTTAAAAATTAATAAATAGCATATTTCTCTTATTCAGAGTGACGGAGAGTAAAGGCTCTATGAAGTCACGGCAACCCCATACTATGGAAGGTGCCAACCTGAGCGAGTAATCGAACAATAAGAGGGTTTGATGAAGATGTTGTCAAGTCCGCTTAATCGGGCTTTTTTTATTTTAATAATTAATATATAAGTAAAAAACGCTCCGCCAGCAACAGTGTTTTAATGTTCGAAAATTTATTAATACTAGTGTATATAGTGAGAAAGGAAGATTAGAAGATGAACAAATTATTATTTACATCAGAATCAGTTACCGAAGGACATCCGGATAAAATCTGCGATCAGATTTCAGACGCTGTCTTAGATGCATTATTAGAGCAGGACCCTATGAGTAGAGTTGCCTGTGAAACAGCAATTACTACCGGTTTAGTGCTTGTTATGGGAGAAATTACCACTTCTGGATATGTAGATATTCAGAAAATTGCCCGCGACACCATTCGTGAAATTGGATACGACAGATCAGAATACGGATTTGACGCTAACACCTGTGGAGTTATTGTTTCTTTAAATGAACAATCACCTGATATTGCAATGGGTGTAAATGAAGCATTAGAGTCAAAAGAGCATACCATGACTAACGATGAGTTAGAAGCAATTGGAGCAGGCGATCAGGGAATGATGTTTGGCTATGCAACAAATGAAACAGAAGAGTTTATGCCATATCCAATTTACCTGGCTCATCAGTTGACTAAACAATTAACGAAGGTAAGAAAAGATGGCGTGTTAACTTATCTTAGACCAGACGGCAAATCACAGGTTACAGTTGAATATAATGAAGAAGGTAAACCAGTGCATCTGAACGCTGTTGTTTTATCAACTCAGCATAATGAAGAAGTTACACAAAAACAACTTCATGAAGATATTAAAAAATATGTATTTGATGAAGTTCTGCCAAAAGAGCTGGTGAATGAGAAAACCAAATTCTTTATTAATCCAACCGGAAGATTTGTTATCGGCGGACCAAATGGGGACAGTGGATTAACTGGACGGAAGATTATAGTAGACACTTATGGCGGCTATGCCCGTCACGGCGGTGGAGCTTTCTCAGGAAAAGACTGTACGAAAGTTGACCGTTCTGCATCTTATGCAGCACGTTATGTAGCTAAAAATATTGTGGCAGCCGGACTAGCCGGGAAGTGTGAAATACAATTATCTTATGCCATTGGCGTTGCAAGTCCTACCTCTATCATGGTTGATACTTTTGGTACAGGTACCATTGACAATGAGAAATTAACTGAAATTATCAGAGATAATTTTGATCTTCGCCCTGCGGGAATTATTAAAATGCTGGATTTAAGAAGACCAATTTACAAAAAAACTGCTTCTTATGGACACTTTGGTCGTAATGATTTAGATCTTCCGTGGGAGAAATTAGATAAAGTTGAAGTTTTAAAAAAATACTTATAATACTCACTAACAGGGTGCTAGAGCGAAACCGAATGGTTTCGCCTTAGCACCTTTTTATAAAATCTTTATAAATAACATTTATTCTTCACTTTATTTTATAAATCCTTATGTTATAATCATAGAAGGATAAGAGAATTTTCCTAAAGTAAAATTGAAGTAGGTGAATATGTTGAAACTAAAAAGCCGTTTATTAACAGCTTTTCTTATTATTACTGCACTACCCGTTATATTGCTAACTATAGTGAGCGGAACAATTGTAACATATCAGTTGAATAATATTCAAAAGACATATGATGTCCATTCGGGAACGCTGCAGGTGATATCAAATCCTTTGCAGATATTTAGTAGGATTACAAGAGGCGTATATAATGAAATAATCATTACGGCGCTTAATGAACCTGAGAAGTTTAGTGATATGGAATACATAGAATATCTAAATGGTGAACTGAAATCAAAATTCTCTTTTATAGCACTTAGAAAAGGCGATGAGTTTATATTTACCGGAGACCTTAATAAATTAGAAGCTGTTCAAAATCTGCTTCCGGAGTTTGGATTATATAATACAGACCTAGAAGGTGGCATTTATATAGAGGGATCCTATCCATTTTTATTAAAGCAACAGGACTTTTATTTTGAAGACGGTACGGAGGGAAGCATCTTTGTGATTACAGATGCAGAAACTATAGTTCCTCAGATTAAATATTCTGTCATCTTAATAATCATAGCATTTATTCTTATTATAATTTTAAGCGCTGCGGTGCTAATTATCTGGATCTATCGAAGCATTTTAAGACCTATTAATATACTGCATATTGCAACCGATGCAATGAAGGAAGGGAATCTGGACTACTCTATTGAGGGTGACCCGGAGGATGAAATTGGGCTGCTTTGTATCGATTTTGAAGAGATGCGGATAAGGCTAAAAGAATTAATAGAGGTTCGATTAAAATATGAAAAAGATACCAAAGAATTAATTTCAAACATCACCCATGATTTAAAAACACCCCTCACCGCAATTAAGGGCTATGCGGAAGGAATTATGGATGGTGTTGCAGATACCGATGAGAAGCGGGATAAATATTTAAAGACCATATACAATAAAGCCAATGACATGTCTGTCTTGGTGGATGAACTTTCCTTTTATTCTAAAATTGACTGCAATACCATACCGTATACCTTCAAAGTAATTAATCTGTATGATTATTTTGATGACTGTATCAATGAAATACGATTAGAACTGGAAATGAAAAATATTGAGCTTAGTTACACAAGCTCCACAGAAAATTGTTTGTGTGTGCAGGCAGATGCGGAACAGCTTAAGCGGGTGGTTAATAATATAATAAGTAATGCGGTGAAATATATCGGTAATAAAAAGGGACATATTCAGATACAAGTAAGTGAGGGAAAAGAATTTGCTGAAATTGCCTTTAGTGATAATGGAGTAGGGATATCTGCCAAAGACCTGCCCCATATTTTTGAAAGATTCTACCGGGCAGATGTATCCAGAAACTCTAAAGGCGGCAGCGGAATTGGACTTGCCATTGCCAAGAAAATAATTGAAGATCATATGGGTAACATATGGGCAGAAAGTGAAGTAGGAAAAGGCACAACCATTCATTTTACATTAAGAAAATGCAGGGAGGAACTAAGTAATGAATAAGATATTAATTATTGAAGATGAAGTGGCAATTGCAGAACTTGAGAAGGATTACCTGGAGCTTAGCGGATTTGAAGTTGCTATGGAGAATACAGGAGATGGTGGAGAAGAAAGAGCATTAACAGAGGAGTTTGATTTAATTATCTTAGATCTTATGCTGCCAAATGTTGATGGTTTTGAAATATGCAAGAAAATCAGAGCAAATAAGAATATCCCTGTAATTATGGTGTCAGCCAAGAAGGATGATATCGATAAAATTCGAGGACTTGGCCTGGGGGCAGATGATTATATAACCAAGCCATTTAGCCCTAGCGAATTGGTTGCCAGAGTAAAAGCCCATCTTGCAAGATACGAAAGACTGATTGGTTCCGGTGTTAAGGGAAATGAAGTGATAGAAATAAGAGGCATACGAATTGATAAAACTGCAAGAAGAGTATATATCAATGAAGTAGAAAAAACTTTTACAACGAAAGAATTTGACTTACTTACATTTTTAGCGGAAAATCCAAACCGAGTCTATACAAAAGAGGAATTGTTTCAGGAAATTTGGGACATGGAATCCGTTGGGGATATTGCTACGGTAACAGTTCATATAAAGAAAATAAGAGAAAAGATAGAGTTTAATACTTCAAAACCACAATATATTGAAACCATATGGGGCGTTGGTTATCGATTTAAGGTGTAATTTTATATTGTAATTACACATAAAGCCAGTAAATCCATTACTTAATGACACGTTATCTTTTGAAAATCATTCTTAAAACTACCACAAAAACTACCAAATATTTTTGAAGTGTGTTATATTGTTAATTAATAACAATAATGCACGAAAGGAGAAAAGGATGAGTAAAAAGGAAGATGTAAAAGAAACTGGTCGTGCAGGCATAAAGCATCGAATAAGTGATGGAAAATATATTGTTTCCTTGGACCTTGGAAGACAAATGAGGGTAGACCGTAAAACAGGTGAAAGGAAACTAAAGCAAGTTAAAACTACAAAGGTTGTAAACACACTTAAAGAAGCTAAAGCGTTGTTAGGAGAAAATAACAAGGAAAAATGGTATAACAAAATAACAAACACTACAGGAAAAACTTTTATTGAAAATGTAATAAAAGACTATGATGAGAAATATTTTGATAGCTGGAGTGAATCATACAAACAGCAAAAAAAGACTCAAGAAAAACACTTTATTAATTACTTTAAAGATGTGGATTTAAAAAAAGTTGATACAAACGACATTGAAGACTATTTTTTCTATTGTAGAGAAGAAAATGGATTGTCCAATAATACCATTAATAAGCATAAATGTCATCTTCAAGATATATGGAAATTTATGAAGAAAGGCAAAACAAAATATGGTATAAGAGAGAATGTTGTTATTGATGCTGATTATGGTAAAATAGAAAAGTATAAACCTACAGCATTATCAATAATTCAGCTTAATACACTTATTGAGCAGTGCTTATTGGAGCAGGATAAGAGTGTATTATTAATGGTTGGTTTGCCAGCCCTTGCAGGTTTAAGGCGGTCAGAACTGTGTGGTCTTAAATATAAAGACATTGATTTTGAAAATAAGTCTATATTTGTTGGTAATGCTCGTGTCCAAGTGAATACTGGGTATGTTGAAAAGTTACCAAAGGGAGAAAAAACTAGGAATACTTGTATATGTTTACCGTTAGAAAAGTGTATTAAATTAGCTATGGAAGAGCAAGATGAATGGTTACAAAATAGAAAACTTACAATGGAAGATTATGTATATAAAACCAGGACAAATATTTTGAATAATTATTTACCGCATCCAGGGAAAATTAGTCGTAGATTTAATGAATTACAGGTAAGAATAAATAAGAGACTTACAAAAGAAGGAAAAGACAATGTCCCGAAAATTAGATTGCATGATTTGCGTCATTCTTTCATTTCAATTTTGATAAATGGAGGGGAAGTAAACCCATACCAAATTTCTGCGGCGGCTGGGCATGTTATAGAAACGGTTATTCCTGATAATACAACAACTAGACGTTATTGGCATGACCAAGGAGATCGGCAACAAATAATTGAATATTTAGATAAGAATATTACAGTAGATTTTACAAATTACATTAATAAAAAAAATAATGCTTAACTATTGATTTTCAAATTATAAAATTATATAATCTATTTAACAGTTAAAGTTCTGTTGTCAATCTTAGATTTAAAAAAGTAAAAAACTCTAAAAGTATAGTGTGACTTATTAGTGAGATTATGTCCTCAAAGGCGTAATCTCTCTTTTTGTTAAAAATAGGCTGTCACAGGTGACAGCTATGTGACAAATTAGTTAGTCTTGTATTTTATTGAATTGATTTATTTTGTCTGGAATTAATTCTTAATGCTATGGCTGGCACTAATTTGTTTTGCTACTTATCAGTAATGTATTAGCAGAATGGCATTACATTATTTGAAATTATTTAATAATTATACTTAAAGGAGTAAATATAACTATGATTGAAAAAAGAAAAACTATTGATTATTATTAAAGAATTACAAGAACAATATCCTTCGCTTTCTAATAAAAATGATGTTGTGTATAAACTGGGATTAAATTATGTAACTTTTGAACCTGAATTTATTTTTGACCCTCTAACGCGTAAACTTATTAAAGAGATGGGTCAAAGCGTTATTATTATTATTCATTTTTTTAGATGCAAAATGTGTACCGATGGTTGGAAAGTTAGGGTTGACGATTTTTACGGTAATGATTTATTTGAAGAATGTGCCTTTAAATTCTATTTATCATTTGATGATGTAACAAAATATACAATATTCTACTTGAAAATCATATCTTCTATACGGTTTTTGATTATTCATGTATTGATGGTATATGGTTGACTTGTCCACAGCAGGTATATAATTATGAAATGGCTAATAGCCAAAGGGCAAGGGATAGAGCACGCCAAAAGAAAAAAAGAAGCGGAAAAGGTGAAAAAGAAAATCCCAATAAAGATGATGAAAAGTTGAATAATGAAATAGATTTTTCCGAAAAACTGCCGATAAACTTCGATTATCCGTATCAAGATAATAATGAATTTTGGGGTAATGAAAACTATATTCCAAAATGGGAGCAAGAGTAAGTGGTTATACCCATATTTTTTTCAAAATGTGGGTATAAACGAGTTAATCCCGTTGGAAGAAAAAATATTAGCATTTATTGATTATTGAGATTTTGTATGATATAAAGAGCTTAATAAGTTATTTGTTTAGCCAATTGGCTAACATAGTAAAGTGTTTCATAAGTTTAGGATAATACAATCAAGGGTATGGAAAATGCTTTTTATTTTCTGTACCCTTTTTTGCTTTATAGGAAATTGCTCCTTTCGGAGCAATTCAGCATTAAAAATGCCTGCTAGAGGCAGGCATAGGAAACAGACGATACCAGATTAGAAGATATA
>JAQZAX010000175.1 GCA_029239455.1 Anaerocolumna sp. | reverse complement strand
GTCATACATTAAAGCAGAAGTACGGATATTTAGGACAAATGACCTTAACTTATGATATGACATTTCTTATTATTTTACTCACGTCGCTGTATGAAAGCAATACCCCAAGAAAACAGCATCGGTGTTTGATACATCCGGTAAAAAAACAGAATATGCTAATGAATGCAATTTCTGAATATGCTGCTGACATGAATATTATTTTAACCTATTATCACTTTCTGGATGACTGGCAGGATGAAAGAAGTGTAAAAGGTTTTGCCGGTATGGCGTTGTTAAAGAGAGATTTTAAAACTATATGTAACAGATATCCTAGACAATGTAAAGCAATTAAAGAAGGTCTGATACGTCTTAAAACCTGTGAAGAGAATCATGAGACAAATCTCGATGTAGTAGCAGGCTGTTTTGGTGATTTGATGGCTGAGATGTTTGTTTATAAGCAGGACATATGGGAGGATAGCTTAAGAAAAACAGGTTTTTATCTTGGCAAATTCATATATATTATGGATGCCTATGATGATATCGAAAAGGATAGTAAGAATGCAAGTTATAACCCTTTAACTGAAATTTATAATACGAGCTCATTTAAAGAAAATTGTAAGAATATAATGACTATGATGATGGCAGAATGTGCATCTGAATTTGAAAAACTGCCTTGTTTAATAGAAATAGATATTCTTAGGAATATATTGTATAATGGTGTTTGGATGAAATTTGATTCAATACCAGGTGATAAAAACGTAGAGGAAGGAACTTATTATGATAATGGATCCATATAAAATACTTGGAGTGACTAAAAGTTCATCAAACGATGAAATCAAAAAGGCATACAGAGAACTCAGCAGAAAATATCACCCCGATTCTTACGTTGATAATCCGCTTGCCGATTTAGCAGAAGAGAAGTTTAAAGAAGTTCAGCAGGCATATGATCAAATTATGAAGGAACGAGAAGGCGGATATGCAGGAGGCAGGTCAGATTCTTATGGTCAGTCTTCTGGTTATTCCGGCAGTTCTGATACAGATTCCATGGAACTAAATGCAGTACTTAATTATCTGAATGCAAGACATTACAGAGAGGCACTGACTGCACTATCTGGAATAACTAACAGAACTGCAAGATGGTATTACTATAGCGCTGTTGCTAACGCAGGTGTCGGCAATAATTTGGAAGCTGCGAATCATGCACAGCGTGCAGCAGCCATGAACCCTGGCAATCCTGAATATACCAATCTTTATAATCAGTTACAGTGGAGAGGGCAAAGATACCAGAATACCCGTTATGATAATGGAACTGGATACGGTACAGGTAATTTGTGCTGTGATTTATGGTGTGCGGACACGTTATGTGAATGTATGGGAGGCGATTTGTGTTCATGTTTTTAAATGCGAAAAAATTGGTTTTCTTAGGCCTATTGCTTGCATGTACAGTTCTATTGGTAATTCTTAGTGGAATAATTGAAACCAATACACTGTTTCTATTGGCGGGAGCATCCTATTGTGTAGGAATCACAATTCGTGAATCCGGTCTTAGATTTGGTTTTGGTTTTTATATTGCAAGCATATTTCTTAGTTTTATACTTGCACCCAATAAACTATATTGCATTACATTTTCGGCTATGGGCTTATATCTGGTGCTTATGGAATTATCGTGGGAATTACTGGCAAAACACACCTCAAAAAAAGACAAGAACATATTATTTTGGATGATTAAGCTTGCTATTTTCAATATTATTTATTTACCAATTATTATATATTTGCCAAAATTAGTATATCAAGGTACAATAGACAGTAAGCTTTTCGCTGTAGCCCTTGCTGGAGGACAGTTAGGAATATTCATATATGATATGGCTTACAATTATTTTCAGAAATTTATATGGGGTAAAGTAAGGGGACGGTTTTACTAATCCTAATTTGAATGACTGCGAAAGCAGGTAGACAGGAGTTTATATGAAGACGGGGATAGAACTTATCAAGGATATTGATGATTGTATTGTAGAAAAAGGAAAGTTAGCGTTTTGGTGGCTGGGTCAATTAGGTTACGTGATTAAGCTTGGCAAGACGGTTATCTATATAGATGCCTTTTTATCAAATCGGGCAGACAGAAGTATTCCGCCATTATTAAAACCAGAAGAAATAACCAATGCAGATATTATTATGGGGACTCATGATCATGAAGACCACATTGACAGAAAAGTATGGAAGCAGCTTTCTATAAGTTCGCCCAATGCTAAATTTATTGTTCCAAGACTATTAGTTCCATCACTTTCAAAGGATTTAGATATTCCAGAGGATCGATTTGTCGGTGTGGATGATGGACTGTCAATTTATGAAAAGGGATTACAGGTTACCGGTATTGCTTCTGCTCATGAATTCTTAGATAGGGATTTAGACAGTGGATGTTATCCATACCTTGGATTTGTAATTGAAGGAAATGGACTTGTAATTTATCATTCTGGAGATACTTGTATCTATTCCGAATATTATTCTAGGTTAAAACAATGGGAACACTTTGACATTATGTTTATTCCCATCAATGGACGAAGTGCAGCCAGATATAAGATTGGCTTTTTAGGGAATATGACATATCAGGAAGCTGTAGATTTAGCTGGATATTTTAAACCCAGTTTAATAGTTCCGGGACATTATGAAATGATACCTATCAATGGGGAAAATCCATCTTTGTTTACCGATTATCTAAACGCAAAATATACTGGCATAAGATACTGGTTAGGCAATCATGGAGAGAAAGTTCTATTTGATGGTGGAGGAGTGTAAAAATGAAGGTAACTATTTATACGGATGGTGCCGCAAGAGGAAACCCAGACGGGCCGGGTGGCTATGGAACCATACTTGTTTATATAGATGCAAATGGAAAAGAGCATATCAGAGAATTCTCTGGAGGATATAAAAAAACAACTAATAACCGCATGGAGCTTATGGCAGCTATTATAGGCTTAGAAGCTCTAACAAAACCTTGTGACGTAGAGCTATATTCTGATTCCCAATATGTTGTAAAAGCATTTAATGAACACTGGCTTGAGGGATGGATTAAAAAAGGCTGGAAACGCGGTAAAAATGAGCCGGTTAAGAATGTGGATCTGTGGAAAAGACTTTTAAAGGCAAAAGAGCAACATAACGTAACCTTTCACTGGGTGAAAGGGCATGATGGACATCTTCAAAATGAAAGATGTGATGTACTTGCTACTACGGCAGCCGATGGAGACAATCTGGCTGACGACGTAGTTTTATAGAACAATGTAACGGAAGTAAAAATATTGTAAGTTTAGTTGGAATTCAATGTAAGGAATACATAATGTAATTATGTAAACCGGCATGTTCTAGTAGAAATTGTAGTATTTTATAACAAC
>JAQZAX010000174.1 GCA_029239455.1 Anaerocolumna sp. | reverse complement strand
TTGCTTCACTCATGGCTACATGCTGTTTCATTATCATCATTTCTTCATATGTTAATTTTCTGGGAGCTTCAAGAATATCAAGGGGGGTTGTAATCTTCCCAATATCATGCAATAAAGCACCATAATGCAGGTTATAACGATCTTCTTCCGGTAAATTCATTAATTTACCCATTTCATCAGCGATACTAACTGTTGTTATATTATGTTTCACTGTATATTCGCTGCGGAAATCAATGGAATACGCCAGCATATATAAGAACATTTCTTTTTCGGTACTTGTAAATGTTGCACTTTCCATTAGCTGATTTAATTCGTTTATGTAACTTTCATCCTCTATATGTTCAATCACATGATATTTTTTTTGTGCATTCTGAAAAAGCTCTAAGGCTCTGGCAGAGAATTTTTTATCTCTCTGATTCAAAAATAAGTTTGGATCCAATGCTTGTTTTGAACTTATTTTATACACATCAATTCGGTCAGCCAGATTTAAGTATTCTGCAATAGGCTTATGCTTACTGTCTAATTTAACTAATTTTTCATAATCTATATGGTGATATAGAATTGCTTCTGCAAAATCATCCAGTGGTGATAGATATTTAAAAAATAAATAACCATAAATGGAATGTCCTAAGACATTATTGGTTTCAAATTTTACAAGATTATCAATTTCTTCTGTTTTATAAGCACCAATATCATGAAATAGCCCGGATATAGTATACTCAAGGATTTCTTTCTCACTATAAATATTTTCATATTGCATCATTTTGTACAATATGTAACCAACTCGCTCGCCATGGTTAACAAGCCTGTAGTCAATTAGATTAAGCGCTTTTCTTATAATATTAATAACGTCTTTACTGTTGATTACACTCATCTTTTTTCTCCTTTGCATATTAAAAAATAATATAGGGCTAATAACATTATATATAATTTATATTCTTTTACAAGATATTTTACAAAAATATCACAATATTTACGAAAAAGTGTAGCATTAATTCTATTTCTATAGTTGTAAAATAGAATTTTATATATTATAGTGTAGTTACAATAATCTTAAATGAGGTAGCAGATGAAAGTTGTCGGTTTAATTACAGAATATAATCCATTTCATAACGGGCATTTATATCATATCAATGAAGCGAAAAGAATAACCGGTGCTGATTATGTTGTTGTCGTAATGAGTGGCAACTTTGTTCAGCGTGGTGCTCCAGCTTTAATGGATAAGTACAGTCGTACCAGGATGGCTCTTGCCTGTGGTGCCGATATTGTTTTCGAGTTACCAGTCTGCTATTCTAATTCCAGTGCGGAATTCTTTGCTTTAGGCGCAGTATCGTTACTTGAAAAGCTGGGGATCATAGATGTGTTATGTTTTGGAAGTGAATGCGGAGATATTGATCTTCTTTCTTCCATAGCTAAGATTTTATTAGATGAACCTGACGAATATAAAAGTAAATTAAATGCTTTATTAAAAGAAGGTAAAACCTTTCCAAATGCTAGAATGGAAGCCATTAAGTCCGCTATCAGGGATATCAATGATACCATCCTATCTTCTCCTAATAATATTCTTGGAATTGAGTACTTAAAAGCCCTGTTTTATTTAAAAAGCAGTATAAAACCCATAACTATAAAACGTGTCACCGCCGGCTATCATGACGCTGCGTTATCTTTCTCTTCCGGTAAAACTATAAGTTCTGCTACTGCAATTCGGAAAGTACTGCAAAAAGATGAAACTCTAAATGCTTTAGAACATCATGTTCCAAGCCATGCGTTTGATATTCTAAAAAATAATTACAATAAAACTTTTCCAATTCAAGACAATGATTTTACATTACTGCTTCAGTATAAGATGCTGAATGCTTCCTATGAAACATTAACCTCCTATACGGATATCACTTCAGATTTAGCCAACCGACTACTGGATATTCCGCCCTTAGGACAAACTTTTCAACAGTATGCATTACAGATAAAATCCAGACAGTGGACCTTAACTCGTATAAACCGTATCTTAATTCATATCTTATTGGATTTAAAAGCTGATAATTTTAATCTATATAATAATGCTGGATACACTCAATATGCAAGATTATTAGGTTTTCGAAAATCGTCTTCACACTTGTTACGATCTATAAACCATAACGGTGCAATACCAGTAATTACTAAATTGGCAGACGCGAAGACTAGACTATCAAAGCCTGGTAATATCATGCTGCAGGAAGATATCACTGCAGCACGATTATATCACCATATTATTTTTAATAAATTCAATAGTGTACTAAAAGATGAATTTACAAGAGGAGTAATTATTTTAGAATAGTCATATGCTTATTAAGCTAATAACTCTTCCATCTCATCAAGTAAGGAAGCAAACAATGCAAGAGCCTGATTTACAGGTTCTTTTTTGCTCATATCAACTCCTGCTTTCTTTAATAATTCAATTGGATAATCGGAACTTCCTCCGCTTAAGAACTTACTTATATAATCATCAACTGCTGGCTGTCCTTCCTCTAGGATTTTTCTAGACAGTGCAATGGCAGCTGAATATCCGGTTGCATATTGATATACATAGAAAGCAGTATAAAAATGCGGAATTCTTGCCCATTCCATATCTATTTCTGAGTCAATGGTTATATCATCGCCAAAGTATTTAGCATTTAAATCATGATAAATCTCGCACAATAACTCAGCGGTTAGGGATTCACCTTCCAGAGACTTTTGATGCGTTATCATTTCAAATTCTGCAAACATCGTCTGTCTGTATAAAGTCGTCCTAAATTGTTCGAGGAAATAGTTAATCAGATAAGCACGTTCTTTTTTATCTTTTGTGTTATCTAATAGATACTCCATTAATAGTGCTTCATTACAGGTTGATGCTACTTCAGCAACAAATATTTTATAACCGGCATATCTGATTGGCTGCTTTTCATCCGAATGATAACTATGAATCGCATGTCCCATCTCATGAGCGAGTGTAAACACATTCTTTAAATTGTTCTGGTAATTGAGTAATACATACGGATGGGTACCATAAGCTCCCCAAGAATAGGCTCCGCTTCTTTTACCTTCATTTTCATATACATCAATCCAACGATTCCTAAAACCTTCTTCTAAAATTGTAAGATAGTTTTCGCCAAGTGGTTCCAGTCCTTTGTAAACCATCTCTTTTGCTTCATCAAAATTAATCTTTAAATCAAGATTGCTAATAATTGGCGTATACAAATCATACATATGGAGTTCATCCACTGCCAGTAATTTCTTGCGAAGAGAAACATAGCGATGCAGTAAATGCAGATTCTCATGAACTGCATTGATTAAGTTTGTATAAACATCTAATGGAACATTACTATCAAATAGTTTCATAGCCATGGTGGATTCATAGCCTT
>JAQZAX010000050.1 GCA_029239455.1 Anaerocolumna sp. | reverse complement strand
TCTCCTAAGGCAAAGATATTGCTTCATCAGACCTGGGCATATGAAGTTGATTCCACTCATTCTGAATATGTTAAATATGACGGTAGCCAGGAAAAAATGTTTCAGGCACTTAGGGGTGCCTATCAAAGGATAGCAGAAGAGTTTTCCTTGGAACAGATTCCTTGTGGAGTGGTGATACAGAATCTGCGAAAGATTGCCGCTTTCAACTATAAGAATGGGGGCGCCAGCTTATGTCGGGATGGATTTCACATGGATTTAATCTATGGTCGCTATGCTGTTGCTGCTACATGGTATGAGACTATTTTACATAAAAGTATCATGGATAACACCTTTATTCCAGCAATGATTGACAATATGGAAGTCAGTATAGAGAAGATAAACTTAATAAAGAAACAGGTGTCAGGCACCCTTACGAATTTCTTACGAAAGTGAAGCTTTTCGTAAGAAATTCGTAAGGGTGCCTGACACCTGTTTTACACTCCCCTAAAGCCACTCATTTTGGAAGCTTCGAGGCCGCATTGTACAATTCCACGCTTTCCAAGCATGGAAACTCCGGTATATTTAAAGAGTTTACCATCAACATCTCGGAATGCAGATTTTTGATTTACCCTTAGGGAAGGATCTTTTAGGATACGAGTAAATTCGTAGGTTTGTGTGCCTTCCTGATCACTAAACTGGAAACCTATAATGGCTGGATTACTGCTTCGGGTAACAATACCCTTTTCATCCATAATATGAATTTCAGTTAGGCCAAGGGAATCCGTTAATGAGGACAGATCTTCATAGGTAAGTTCTTTTTGCTTTAGTAATTCGACAATATAGTCACAAGTCTCTAGCATTTGCTCCCCGATTTGACCATCGAATTTTTTCATGATACTCTCAAGTTTATGGGAAACCTTTAGCAATTCCCGCGTACTCTCATTATTTAAATGTAAATCTTCCAGTTGATTCTCCATTACACTTGTAATTTCCTCAACGGAAGCCATACCCGTAAACCCTTTTTCAGCCACTGCGTTGGTACTTTGGGATATGGAATCAGTTTCCCTGGATTGGTTATTCACATCCTCTGATATATGTTCTATAAGCTTCACAGCCTGATCAATGGTTTGGATAATATTTTTTAGGTTATCACCGGCATCCTCTACGATAGTTACTCCCTTATCTACTTCATCATTTACTTGTTTCATGGAATCTACAGCACTTGAAACTTCATTTTGTACTGTATAGATAAGGCTATTAATCTCATCGGCAGCCTTTCTTGTTTCATCTGATAACTTTCTAACCTCTTCTGATACAACAGCAAATCCTTTCCCGTGTTCGCCAGCCCGCGCCGATTCTATGGCAGCATTCAGAGCTAGCATATTTGTTTGACCAGAGATAGCGGTAATCGTATTGGTGATTTCACCTATTTGTCTGGAGGTTTCTTCCAGATGGACAATAATATCATATGCCTCTTTCACATTCAGTTTAATTTGGTGCATGGATGATGTTGCCTGGGATACGGCTAAACCTCCATTTATAGCAGCTGCATTAGCTGTCTGGACACTACCTACAGCAGATTCACTATTTCCTGCAATATTAGTTTCGCTTTCTGCTAAACGTACGGTTGTGTCTGCCACATCGGTCAGCATACTGGTGGTTTCCTCAAAAAATTGTCTGATTTCAGATAGGCTGGCATTTAAATCCTCCATTCCTTCGGAAGTTCTTAGGGACGAGGAATTAATCTTATCTGCAGACACCTTAATGGCTACTTCTGAATTTAAAAGCTCATAAATCCAAGTGTTAAACATGTCTCTTAGAGATGTAAATTGCTCTTTTACTGATTCAAATTCAGGGCGATTTGTTTTGAACTTGATTTGGGAAGTGAAATTACCTTCATTGAATTGTGCCAGATTGTACTTGATTTCCTCAATTAACTTATAAATTTGTTTATTAGTAATTACAAGTACCAATCCTGTTGATATAAATGATAAGCATAAGAATAGGAATAATTTTAGAAAATTGCTTGCCAAGGCTTCCCATTTTATAAAGGAAACACCGCCGAAAATAAGGGTATTGATGCTCACTAGCAATAGAGTTTGTTTTAAGTTTAATCTTTTGTTCATTTTGCATACCTCCTAAGTCGTATTAAAAAAGCATTGAAAGCAAGCCGGGGCTTGGATTCAACGCCTTTGTCTAAAAAATGATATTACAGTATTTGCATATTATTTTTGCAATATTTTTATATATTACCACATTATTACTATAATAACTAGTAGTAAAATAAAATAATTTATTGAAGTAGTAACAAGATAAAACATATTAAAAGTGCCGATCCTTTCAGTAATATATTAGCTGTATCACAAATTCAGAATATTTATTTGTTTCGCAATTGCCTATTATATTACCTTAACAATTACCTATTTGAAATTACCTATATATTTATGAAGATAAATAAATTATCTGGCATATATTATATTAATTGTGGATATAAAGTTGAGAGGTAATCGTGAATAAGAGGAAGTTGATTTTTGATGTAGTGGTAATTTTGTCGGCATTTGTAATCTTTGTTACATGGCATAACGATAAATATCAAGTAGTACCAACAACATCAATTAGTGAATTTGATGTATATTTATTAACCATGGATAAGGTAATTCAATTTTCAAATAACTTGAATAGCGGAGCGAAAGATATGGCAGAATTACTAGGAGTTAATTATATATGGGTTGCTCCGGAAGAAAGAGATGCAGATGAACAAGTAGAAGTATTTAACAGAGCAATTGAAGCTGGAGCTGATGTTGTAATGATTGCAGCCATTGAGCCTGTTAAAATATCCAGAGCAATTGAGAATGCAAAGGCGAAAGGTGTAAAGATAATATATGTGGATTCACCTGCGATTGAAGAGGGCATTGTAACTCTTGCAACCGATAATTATAGTGCAGGCCGACTGGCAGGTGAAGTCATGATAGCTGAACTAGAAGCAGTTGGAATTAAAAATGGATCTATAGGTATTATAGGTGTAACTCCAGCAACCACAACTACAACCAGTCGCGAAAATGGATTTCGAGACGTCATGAATCAAAATGGTAACTATACTATTCTTGACACCGTATATAGTGTAGGAGATCCTTTGGTTTCCAGGGAATTGACAAAAAATCTCATAAGTGCAAATTCTGATCTTGTTGGCTTATTTGGAACAAACGAAGGTGCAACCATAGGCATAGGGTATGCTATTGAAGCATCAAATAATAATAATTTAATTGGTATCGGTTTTGATTATACAGAAACAATAGATGAAATGTTAAAAAATGATATTTTACAGGCAGTTCTAGTCCAAAACCCATATACCATGGGGTATCTTGGAATGGCTGAAGCGGTCGCAGCTTTAAAAGGATATGATACAGGACCACCCTTTATTGATACTGGAGTATCTGTCTATACAAAATATCTGCCAAGAAGACCCCTGGTCGGATTTGAGTGAAAGAAAATTTAGAACAAAGTAAGGTTGACACAGTGTAATTCTTTCACTCTTTTTTACTTTATAGGAGCGTGACCTATAAAGTAAAAAACGCTCCGCGAGGATGCGCACTCGCACGTAAAGTATATGCCAGCTTTGCTGACCGCGCTCGGCCAGGGAATGTGCCAAGGCACATTCTTTGTAATTTGTGGCAGTATCGCAGGCCTGTCTTAAATAAATTGATTTGCCAAGGGTACCTTTTAGGCAATTTTGAAACTTCTAAGTTTTCGCTATTTGTGGTATAGCTTATACAATTCTGGAGCGGAAGTTAAGCGGAAAGGGCGCCCCCGGGGAGGAATTGTATAAGCTGTATCACGAATTCAGAATATTTATTAGTTTAGCAATTGCCAAAGTTAATAAAAAGGAGGGAAATATGGACAGGGATGAGCGATATAGTATAACGAGTGAGGATTATGTGGACTTAATAATAGATTATAAATATAATCCTAGATTTTTAGAAGAATTTCAGGACACAATTATACATAAAATAAATGACACCTTCGCTATTCTCCACATTCCATTAACTTCTAATCCGGAAAGGATAGTCAGAGAGTATGGGTATATGATTCTTCCTAAAGTGTATGGTTTGACAAGTGAAATAAGCCTTGAAGCATCAAGAGTGGGAACTCTTAGAAATCTGCCAGCTTTTAATCTAACTGGAAGAGGTGTTTTGATTGGATTCATAGATACCGGGATAGACTATCTTCATCCGGCATTTCGTAATGCAGAGGGGCTAACAAAAATAGCTTATATCTGGGACCAGACCATTGATAGTGAAGATGCATATCCTTTTGATACTTATTATGGTACAGAATATAGTGCTGAGCAAATTAATCAAGCTTTATTGTCAGAGAATCCGCTAGATATCGTTCCAAGTACTGACGATATTGGTCATGGAACGATGATGGCTGGAGTCGCTGTCGGCTCTGACAATTTAGAAGTAAATTTTGAAGGGGTTGCTCTTGATTCAGAATTAGTAATTGTCAAGCTAAAACAAGCAAAACAAAACCTACGGGATTTTTTTTTAATACCGGAAAATGTTATCGCTTATCAAGATAGTGATATTATGTGGGGGGTTCAGTATTGTGAACAGGTTGCCAGAAGACTGGAAAGACCTATTGTTATCTGTTTAGGTATTGGAACTTCTCAAACTTCCCATTCAGGCAGATCAAATCTAAGTAAAATGTTGACAAGAATTGGAGGATATGCAGGTGTAGGAATTGTAATTGGAGCAGGCAATGAAGGTAACCTTGGCAGGCACTTTTATAATACAATAAAGCCGGAAGTAGGAACTTTGGCAGAATTATATGTTGGAAGAAATGATAAAAATTTCAGTATGGAAATTTGGGGTGACGCCCCAAACCTCTATTATATAGATATTCTCTCTCCAGCGGGAGAATACATTCAGGGAAATGCTTTGGTCGTTAGGGAAAGCCGTGAAATTACTTTCATATTCGAACAAACTGTAATATCTATGGATATTCAAATAGCCAATACAGCAGCCGGTAATCAACTTATTTTACTGCGCTTTCGTAATGCTACTACAGGAATATGGAGATTTACTATATATTCCAAAGGAGACGTTTCCCCTGGTGCACATATCTGGCTACCTATGGGTGATTTTATATCGACTGATACATATTTTATTAGTCCTGATATTTATACTACCGTATTGTCACCTGGAACAGCCTATACACCTATCACAGTAACAGCTTATAATCCATTCAATGAGAGCCTGTATGCCAATGCCAGCAGAGGGTATACCAATAATAATATTATTAAACCGGAATTAGCAGCGCCGGGTGTTAATTACATAGCGCCAACATTAAATGGTGGATTTACCACCCATGATGGAACCAGTGTGGCTGCAGCCCACACGGCAGGTATCGTTGCGCTATTCTTTGAATGGGCTATTGTTCGTAAGAATGATGTAAGAGCGGATACAACAGCGGTCAAAAACTATTTAATCAGGGGAGCAAAAAGAAAAGAGAATTTGATATATCCAAACCGAGACTGGGGATATGGAATCATTGATATATATAATGTATTTAATATATTAAGAGGCAGATTTTAGTTTGTAGTTCCATCTATTAGTGTACGTATAGAGCCGAATAGAATAAATTCAATAATTGCAGCTATTCGGCTTGAATATTACAACAGGGTAATCTGTTGCTTGGTTTGCTGGAAACTAATCTTGCAATAAGAAAAATTATCTATTTCTTTTTCACTTTAATCTTAATAAAGTCTAATATATCGGATTGGTCTTTTGCGGTTAATTTCTCAAAATAATACAGCAATTCTTTTTCTTTTACGCCCAGCAGTTTTAGTTTTTTCTCATTTTTAGGATGATTCATATATTCTAAAAAGTCAGATAAATCATTAACAGTAGACGGTGCAACAGGAGCAGTCTGATAGTCATAGGGATTGTCATTTGTCATTAACAATTCAAATAAGCGATTGTATGGAATGCTATAGAGGGTAGCAATGCTATAAAGGGTCTCTGTACTTGGCGTATTTCTGCCTGTTTCATAATGAGAGTATGCCTGCCTGCCAATATTTAAATAGGAAGCAACGTATTCCTGGGTATAACTATTTGCTTTTCGTAAATCTTTTAATCTTTTTGATAATAATTCATTCTTCATCATTTCACCACCATTCATAGTAAAGTATAGACAAAATATTCATAGAAAAGGATACAAATAGTAGCAAAGAACTAAAAAATATGCTACTATATAATAGCATTTAAAAGAAGGGGGATGTTATTAATGAAAGAACAGAAGATAATAGTGCAAATGGAGTACAAATGGAGGGCGCTGCGTTTCTATCGCAAAATATTGCATTGCATGATAAAATGCAAGGTTAAGTATACTTCGTCAAGCGTTTGTTATATTAGTAAGAAAATCAGCAATTATTATGTTGATCTGGTTGAATTACAGATGCGATATGAAGAATGTACCGGCAGTATTATAAAGTATTATAAAAGGTATGAAATATAAAAGATAGGATAAAAGATAGGATAAAAGATAGGATAAAAGATAGGATAAAAGATAGGAAAAGATATGAAATATAAAAGATATGAAATATAAAAGATGAAATTACCATCATACTATTGACATTTCTTTAACACTGTGCTAAAAAGGAAACAATAGATACATAATTTATCTATTTTGTATAATATTACCACAGAAGAATTTAGCAAAGAAATAGAAGAATATTCCTATTAAATAATTTAAAGTGACAAAACGACATATTTTTGCAGAAATTATAAATTAAATTATTGAAGAAATAGTATTTTAGCGATATTATTAAATATTTCTTCCCGGTTGTTGAAAAGTTCTTCCAAATACAATTAAGTTAAGAAATTAACTTAATTTGTAGGTGGAAGAATTTTTTTGCAATATTTTAGCACAGTAGAGGTATAAACTAAAAACACGAAGGGAGATGCAGGTAAGTAATATTTTGTGAAATATTAAGCTTATAGTAACTAATGATAAAATACTATTTTAAGGAGTCTAAGAATGAAAAAATTAAGTAATATGTCTATACGCACAAAATTATTATCAGGATTTTTAATCATTGCTTTATTGCTAACTGCTGTAGGTATCATAGGAGCAGTTAATATACAAGGTATTGCAGACAAAGGGCAATCCATGTATTCTTATAATCTTCAAAGTATAAATGAATTGCATCTGCTGAAAGAAAATTTATTAGAAATAAGAAGTGAGTTGTTAAGAGCAGTATTGTATGATGATGCTGAAATAACAAAATCATCAGTAGATAGTATAGAAAAATTAATAACGGAAGATGAAGTCTACTTGGAATCCTATGGGAACAGACAGCTTTCCGATGTGGCCAGAGAGATATGGAATGCATTTCTTAAAGACGCGGAAGAATACCGCATAGGGCGTCAGGAAGTAATTGACCTTGCTATGGCTGGAAAGTATGACGAGGCAGAACAATCTTTATCAGCTGTAACAGAAGTCAGAATTTCCATGTTTGAAAAGATTGACCAGTTAATTGACAGAAATGATACAATGGCAAAGGAGGATAATGAAGAGAACATTGCGACAGCAAATCGTAGTTCCTTCATTATGTATAGTTCAATTACAGCAGGGCTTGTAATAGCAGTTGCTTTAGGACTGATATTAGCACTTAGTATATCTACAGCCGTAAAAAAAGGACTGATATTTGCAGAAGCTCTCGGACGGGGTGATTTGACGGTAGAGATTAGTTCTAGCAGTAATGATGAACTTGGTAAGTTAATCTCTTCACTGAATGAAGCACAAACAAACATGAAGGATATTGTTGTTAATGTGATACAGCAGTCAGAAGAAGTAACTGCATCAAGTGAAGAACTATCAGCTACACTGGAAGAAATCACTGGAGTTTTTGAGACAATTAACACAAATACCAATACCATAACCGGTGGAGTGCTTGATATAAGAACTGCCACAGAGGAATTAACTGCCACAATAGATCAGGTTAATGTGGGAGTTACGCAGTTGGCAACAGCATCATCAGAAGGTAACCAGGAAGCAGTTGAGATTAAAACCCGCGCCATGAATATTAAGAACCAGGGTAATGAATCCAGACTGTTGGCGGACCGGTTATATGAAGAAAAGCAGAATAATATTCTGGACTCTATCGAAAAAGGAAAGGTAGTGGATGAGATCGCTCTCATAGCTAACTCAATTGATGAAATTGCTGAACAGACAAATTTACTGGCTTTAAATGCTGCCATAGAAGCAGCAAGAGCAGGTGAACATGGAAAAGGATTCGCTGTAGTAGCAGAAGAGATTCGTAAACTTGCAGAGCAGTCAACAGGATATGTAAAAAATATCACAACCGTGGTACATAACGTGCAGCAAGCGTTTAGTAGTCTGGCGGACAATGCAAAAGAAATATTAGAATTTGTAGACGGCCGCGTTAAATCGGACTATAATTTACTCGTTGAAACTGGTTCTAATTACGAAAAAGATGCTGTTTATGTAAATGGATTATCACAGGATACGGCTTCCATGGCGGAGGAACTAAATGCATCCACCGAAGAAATCAGCAGCGTAATCCAGACCATAGCTTCTAATATAGAAGATACGGCAAACAGCTTCGAACAGATTCGCGATAACATGGATCAAACCACAACAGCAATTGAACAAATTGCAGAGACTGCACAAAATCAGGCGGCGGTTGCTGAAACCTTGAGTAAATTAATATCAATATTCAAAATATAATTGTTAAGGTTAATTATTAAAGTTAATTATTAAAGTAATTATTAAAGTTAATAAATACTAAAGTTAATTACTAAATTAATTACAAAAGTTAATTACTAAAGTTAGTTACTAAAGCCAGTTACAAATTAATTACAAGAAATAATTAGTAAAATTGCAATAATTAATTACTAATAAATTGCAAAAAATAATTACAAAATAGTTTGCTAAAATTACCTCTCTGTGCTATAATCAACCATTATTTTGCTAAGGAGTTTCCTATGATTTTGACACAAATGAAGAAAGAGAAGAAAATTAAATTTAATTCCATTGGCTTACGCATGATAAAGACGTCAATTGCGGTATTTCTCTGCCTAATTATCTTTATTTTAAGAGGACAGCAAGGAATGCCGTTCTATTCCGTTATAACTGCTGTATTTTGCATGCAGCCATATCTGGGCAATAGTAAAACAAATGCCAAGGAGAGAACTTTTGGTACATTCAATGGTGCTTTTTGGGGGTGTATCGTTTTAATTATTAATACCTTCGTAATCACCGAGGTACCTGATATAGGGAAGTATTTATTTATATCCACGGCCTTGATTCCTGTCATCTATACAGCAGTTATGTTTCGTATGCAAACGACCGGTTTCTTTTCTAGCGTTGTATTCCTAAGTATTACTGTCAATCACCTCAC
The DNA here is from genome assembly GCA_029239455.1 of Anaerocolumna sp. Lineage (GTDB taxonomy): Bacteria > Bacillota > Clostridia > Lachnospirales > Lachnospiraceae > Anaerocolumna. Next base: position 6,959 of record JAQZAX010000050.1, on the reverse strand, counting down.
CGATGCAAACCCTTATTTGTTTGTTTTAAATCGTGTAATTGAAACCATGATTGGTATCGTGACGTCAATACTGGTGAATCAGATTTCCCTGCCCAGAATCTATCGAAATGATATCCTGCTAGTAAGTGGGATAGATGAAATTCTGTTGAATGATAACGAACAAATTTCACCTTATAATAAAGTAGAATTAAACCGTATGATTGAGCGTGGAGCTAAATTTACAATAGCAACAGAGCGAACCATTGCCTCGATGATGGACTCTGTTAAGGAGATACATTTGAATTTGCCGATTATAGCTTTTAACGGAGCCATCTTATATGACATGAAAAAGAAAGAGTTTTCCAGGAAGAAGATACTGGACACGGAGTCAGTTCATATCATACAGGATATTTGCAGGGAGGAAAATGTCTGTTGTTTTACCACTGCAATTATTCAAGATACGCTATTAATTTATTACGAAAAGTTTTTCCATTCAGTAGAGGAACAGATTTATAATAAATTACGTATATCACCCTATCGTAATTATATAGAAGGAAATGTTTCTCCTAAAGCAGAATGTTTTTACCTGATGTGCATCGATAAGCAGGAACACATTACAAAAATCTATCACCGACTGAAAAAGCATACGGTATCAGAAAATATCCGCATGGTTCGGATGATTTCCCTTGACTATCCGGGATATACTTATTTAAAGATATACCATAAAGATGCTACGAAGCAAAACATGTTAGTGGAACTAAAAAGTATGCTTTCCCTGGAGAAGTCGGTTACTTTTGGAACAATTTCAGGACAGTATGATGTTCTTGTAAATGATAATAATCAGAATACTGCAGTAAAAATGATAAAACAAATATATGAACCATGTAAATGGAGAAGGGGAGGTACTGGGAATGGAACTAACGCTTAAGGTATTTCTTATTGTGTGTCCCTTATCTTTTTTTGCTGGATTCGTAGATTCTATCGCCGGTGGGGGTGGGCTCATCTCCCTGCCGGCTTATCTATTGGCTGGTGTGCCAACCTACCATGCATTGGGAACCAATAAACTTTCTTCGGCTTTTGGTACAACCATTTCAACCATACGATACATAAAAAATAAGAGCGTACGCTTAAACTTAATTCTTCCGACGGTAGGATTAGCCCTGATTGGTTCTTCCCTTGGGGCGAATCTTGTATTACTTGTACAGGAAATCTATTTGCAATATTTATTAATTCTTATTTTGCCTCTGATTGCAGTGCTGATTTTTCGAAAGAAAGATATTCTGGAGGTTGGAGAAGATAACCTGATATCCCCGAGGAAGCAGTTTGTAATCTCTTGTCTGGCAGCATTTCTCATAGGGGCATATGACGGCTTTTATGGGCCGGGTACCGGAACCTTTCTGGTTCTTGTTTTTACTGGCATGGCTAAATTGAATGTGAAGGAAGCCAGTGGAAATGCTAAATGCATTAATCTTGCATCCAACATTGCTGCATTAACCACATTTTTGATTCATGGACATGTATTAATTGTACTGGGTCTTTCCGGGGCAGTTTTTAATATGATTGGTAACTATGTGGGTTCCGGACTGGTTCTTACCAATGGTGCAAGGATTGTACGTCCCATCATTTTGTTTGTACTTGCTATATTGTTTTTAAAAGTTATTTTATAAAGACACCATATTACATTAATTGGTTAAAAATTTGCGATAATTTGATACATAGTTAGTAAAAAGTTTGATTATAGAATAATTTAATCTCTATTTTTGTTTGACAAATGTGTTATTTTATGTGTATAATTGCTTCAAGCAAAAAAAAGTCAAGGCAAAAGGGCCGGAGCCAATCTCAGAGGCCTTTTTTATTTTACATTAGCAGTTTACACTAATGTAGTGGTAACTTAAAAAAGTATTTACGTACTTGTTCACATATTAGAAATACGAGGAGTGATGTTATGGCAATGATTCAGGTTGAAAAGTTAAATAAAGTATTTGGTGACTTACATGTACTAAAGAATATTAACCTTGAGGTAAAAGAAGGTGAGAAGTTAGTAATCATCGGCCCTAGCGGCAGCGGCAAGAGTACTTTGATTCGTTGCATTAATCATTTGGAAGAACCTACTTCCGGGGAGATTACAATTAAGGATATCAAAGTAACAAAGAAAAATAAAACCGAAATGGCTAGAAAATATTCTTCCATGGTATTTCAGCAGTTTAATCTGTATCCGAATATGACAGTTCTTGAAAACCTTACATTAGCACCCATAAAACTGCAGAAAATACAAAAAGAAGAAGCAAGAAAGATGGCAATGGAATATCTGAAACGTGTCGGTCTTTCAGAAAAAGCGAATCAGTATCCGCAGAATCTGTCTGGCGGGCAGCAGCAGCGTGTTGCTATTGCAAGAGCTTTATGTACAAAACAGCCAATTATTCTCTTTGATGAACCTACATCCGCACTGGATCCTGAGATGGTTCAGGAAGTATTAGACGTTATGATTGAACTTTCCAAAGAGAATATTACTATGATTTGTGTTACCCACGAAATGGGCTTTGCAAGACAGGTAGCTGACCGCGTTATCTTTATGGATGATGGACAGATTATAGAAGAGGGTGTTCCGGAACATTTCTTCACAAATCCGGAGAATGACAGAACAAAACTATTCTTAAGTAAGATACTAAGATAAATAATGTAATTATAAGTTGTACTACAAATTCAAAATATTTCTTAGTTTGGAAATAACCGAAGGAAATAAAAATTATTATGTTAACAGACGGGTTTCCGTTTGAAATAAATTTTTTAAGGAGGATTTTTTTATGAAAAAGAAAGTAATATCCATGTTAATGACACTAATGATGGTAGCTGCTTTTGCAGTAGGATGTAGTTCAGATTCTAAAGATTCTGATACCGAAACTACCGCAGGAGAAACTACTGCAGCAGCAGGTGAAGAAACTACTGCAGCTAATGCAGAAGATCCTGGTTTACAATCAATTAAAGACGCAGGGAAATTAAAGGTTGGTACTAAAGTTGACGTTCCTTCCTTTGGATTACAAAACACAGCAACTGGAGAATATGAAGGTTTAGAAGTAGATATTGCTTATGCTGTAGCAGCTGAAATCTTTGGTGTAACACCAGAAGAAGCAAAAGAACAGGGACTTGTTGAATTTCAGGGTGTAACAGCTAAAACAAGAGGGCCTTTACTTGATAATGGAGAACTTAATTTAGTTGCTGCTACCTTTACAATTACAGAGGAACGTAAACAATCCTGGAATTTCTCGACTCCATATTATGAAGATGCACTTGGTCTTATGTGCCTTGAAAATTCCGGATATGAAACAATGGCTGATATTGATGGGGCAATCATTGGTGTAGCTCAGGGTGCGACAACAAAAGATGCAATTCAGGCTTATATCGAAGAACAGGGATTAGATATCGAAGTTGAATTTCAGGAATTTGATGGTTACCCTGCACTTAGCGCAGCACTCTCCTCAGGAAATATTGATATCTTCTCTGTAGACCGTGCAATCCTTGCAGGTTACAACGACGATACAACAAAGATTCTTCCAGAGAGATTTGGTACACAGGAATATGGTGTTGCAACTGCTCTTTACGCTACTGAATTAACTGAACTTGTTGAAAAAGTTGTAACAGACTTAATTAACAGCGGTGAAATGGATACAATGATTTCTGGTTGGGGAATCGAATAATAGAAAGTTATGATTGGTGAGTGAACAATATGGTTAAAGGTCTTTTCAATATCAGCAGATGGGAAGAAGCATTTGCACATATGGATACCTTCGGGGAAGGCATGTTAATGACAGTTAAAGTTGCTTTTCTGGGTCTTTTGGTGGCAGTACTCTTAGGAATTATCTTTGGAGTCATTTCCACAACCAAGGTAAAGATATTGCAGGTAATCTCCCGTATTTATGTAGAATTCTTTCAAAATACACCCTTAGTTGTTCAGGTATTCTTTTATTACAATGGATTACCCCAGATATTACAGGCAATTTTAGGAACCAGCAGACCGGTACGTTTGTCTAAATTACTACTTGGCGTTATTGGTGTAGGATTCTATCACGGTGCCTATATTGCTGAGGTTATTAGAACCGGTATCGAAGCGGTTCCAAAGGGTCAGACAGAAGCGGCGTATTCACAGGGTTTTACCAAAATACAAACTATGAGATATATCATACTTCCCCAGACATTAAAGCTGATACTTCCGCCATTAGCCAATCAGGCACTCAATCTGGTGAAAAATACATCTGTATTGGCACTGGTTGCCGGTGGAGATCTCATGTACCATTCCGACAACGTTGTAAGTGGCAGCGGATTTTTACAAGGCTATATTATAAGCTGTGTATTATATTTTATCATATGCTTCCCAATTGCAACCCTAGTAAGGAAGTTAGAGGTACGCTCTAAAAAAACACCAACTCCAAAGAAAATGAAAACAATGGAGGTGGCCTAAATGAGTGAACTATTTTCGAAAGCAAATATATTATTTATGTTCCAGGGATTATGGCTGACCATAGTAATTTCAGTATTTACCATATTCCTAAGCATTATTTTTGGAACCATCCTGGCAATGTTTCGTAATTACTGTAAAGGCAGACTTAAATTCTTATCGGTCTTTGCTTCCGCCTACATTGAACTTTTCCGTTGTACGCCAAATCTTATATGGATTTTGCTTTTACGTTTTACCATGAAGGGGAATGCCGTTTACATCAGTATTTTAGCTTTTACTTTATTTACTTCAGCAGTAGTTGCTGAAATTGTCAGGGGAGGTTTGAATGCAGTACCTGGTACCCAGTTTGAAGGTGCAGCCTCACAAGGGTTTAACTTTTTTCAAACTATGTGGTATATTGTACTACCTCAAGCCTATAAGATGATTATACCTGCATTATTGTCACAATGTACGACTATTATAAAAGATACGTCATTTTTAAAAGCTGTAGATATTCAGGAATTTATGAGGAATTCATCTGTTGTGCTTGGTAGTGCAAGAGGAATCGCCCAAATTACTGCCCTTTATGGATTTGTATTACTCACCTATTTTGTACTTAACTTTGCACTTTCCTGTGTGGTAAGAGGATATCAAAAACATCTGGCAGTATCCTAAAGGAAGGAATTATAGTTATGGGAAAAAGAATGATAATGACAATCGGACGGGAATATGGTGCAGAAGGACATGAAATCGGTAAAGAATTATCAGAGCGACTAAGAATTCCGTTATATGACAAAGACTTACTGTATCTGGCCGCTAATCAAAGCGGAATGTCCATTGATACCTTAGCCAGAGCAGATGAAGCGGTTGCAAATCGATTCCTATCTGCTTATATACCACAAAGCCTTGACAATTACACACTGAATGATAAGCTCTTTAAGCTGCAGTCCAATATCATAAGGGATTTAAGTGAAAAGGGATCTTGTGTAATCGTTGGCAGACTGGCAGACTTTATATTAAACGATAATGCAGATTGTATCAAAGTGTTTATCTATGCACCTTTTGAAGAAAGAGTTAATATAATCAAAGAGAAACATGGAATAACGGAAAGCGCTGCAAAAAAGCAAGTAAAGCGTATGGATAAAGCCAGAAGAGATTATTATTCTTACTATTCTAAGGGCAAGTGGAATCAGAAAGAGGGCAAAGATATTCTATTAAACAGAGCAACCTTTGGAATTCTTGGTTGTGTAGATATATTAGAAACAATTGCAAGAAAGAGAATGAGATAGCAAAAAGATAGTATGAGTAAAAGAATTATTCATATTTTTAGATTAATGATAGGGCTGTTGCAAAATCCATATACTGGATTACTTGCAATAGCCCTTTGTTTGTCACTAAAGTGACAGCGTGTCAGTGATAGAGTCTGGGGGTCCAGACTCTATCTTATGCAATTATTTAATTATTTTATCTAACTTAGTCTTTAAGGTATTGGATATCTGCATTAAAGGTAACCTTACCTCAGGAGATTCAATTAATCCGAGTTCCTTTAAGCAGTATTTGGTTGGAGCTGGATTTGGTTCTTTAAAGAGAAGAGGAATAAAGTCATGGAGCTGTTTCCATATCTTTAACGCTCCCTCCTGGTCATTGGCCTTCATTTTATTATAAACATCTACAAATGATTCTGTTTTTAAATGGGAAGAAGCAAGGATTCCTCCCTGACCACCCAGTGCCAGGGTTGTGTAGAACAAAATGTCCTCTCCCGTAAGAATGGAGAAATCTTTTGGAGGATGCATAAGCAGCGACATGGTCTGTTTTATATCACCACAGGAATCTTTTAACCCAACAATATTTTTGATTTCAGCCATTTTATAGATGGTCTCATTTTCAATGTTAACACCAGTACGGTATGGAATATTATATACAATAATATCCAGAGGGGTTTCCTCGGCAATACTTTTAAAATGGTGATAGATGCCTTCCTGACTAGGTCTGTTGTAGTAAGGACATACAGATAAGATACCCTGAATATCATAATATTCTGCAATTTTAACTTTCTTTATTACCTGTGCAGTATAGTTTCCGCCGATACCCACATAAACAGGCAGTCGGTTATTGTTAAATTCCATTGTTTTTTCTATCATTTCTTCAAATTCATAATCACTAAGAACCGGGCTTTCACCTGTTGTACCCAGAGGAATAAAACCACTGATACCCTTCTTAGTATAATAATCAATCATTCTTTGGTACGATACATAATCTATTTTATTATCCTTAAACGGAGTTATGATTGGTAACCATACGCCTGTAAGTTGCATAGATAAGCCTCCCTAAACTATTACTAAACTTCGGATTACATCCTTATATTCCTATTATACAAAACATTATTTTATAAAAATAGCAGAATAATGCTATAAATATTGCAAATAATGCTGTATAATATTGTATGAATGAAGAAGGTTAATGTTAATATAATGAATGATAGGAAGCAATATTAAATATGAAATAATGTAAGATAGGAAGCAATATTAGATATGAAATAATGTAAGAT
>JAQZAX010000049.1 GCA_029239455.1 Anaerocolumna sp. | reverse complement strand
GGGGATGGAATACATTCCATAGAAAATAACATCGGTATTAAAGCACATAAAAAGAGCAGATAATAACGCAGTTTTTATATTAAAAAATTTTAAGGCGATGAAGTAGATAACGATGACCAGACACCCATAGATCAGGCCGTTTGTAATGAACATAACTTGAGCCGGAGTGACCTGCAGGTTCATAATTTGATATATAAATGAACACAAAATATGCCATAAAGGAAAGGCTTCATAGTTTTCAAATGTTTGATCGATATAGCCTGTTTGCAATAGATTCTCAATTGCCCATGAGTGGAAAAGTCCGTCGGTTCTGCCGATAAAAAAATAATATTTTAATGTAACTCCCCAGATAATATTTAAAAAAAGTAAAATAATTTGCATTAAGATTAACTTGCTTTGTTTGATGCTAAACTCTTCTGAATATAATATCTGTGTTAATATCATTACGCCCATAACAGCAATCAATATATAATACACTATTATCCTTACGGGGAAGCAATATAAAATAAGAATTGAAATAAGGCAGCATATGAAAAAAGCAAGCATGAAAAGCTCATTTAAATTACTGCTTATGCTGAAAATAACATTATCCCTGGTTCTTAATCTCAGCCATATGATAGGAGCTGCCAGCATCGGGATAACTAAATAAATACCCAATAAAGATAAATTATATTGTTTTAACAATATAGGTACAACAGATCCTAATACTGCAAAAATACTTATTAAGATTATGAAGGTTTTTTGAGTAAAAACATATTGATTTTTACTGTGTATAAATTTCATCCGGTTCATCCACCATGAACTAATCAATTCTATTTTTTTAATGTATTCTGCTTTGCATCGGCCTGCTAAATTCATAATGGCCGTTTTAACTAACGGAGCTGCTATGATAAGCGTTAAAACTACGTGAGTGAATAACCAGGCATAACCGACTCCGATAATATGATATCTAGGTATTAAGCAGAAACTGGCTCCAATTAAAAGAAGAAAACTAAGCAGATTAAATTTTATGTTCCTTTCAACCCGCATATTGATATTCTGCACAGCGAGAAACACTATATAGATCACGGCAAATAAATTTGTGATAATTACTAATAATAATAAATCATATGCTTCAATATATTCTTTGTTGATAAATCCAAGAATGTTTTTGCCCCACAAGCTTATAATGACAGTTATTGGAATCAAGAACAGATATGCAATAGTGAAAGCCTTCGTAATAATACGTTTTAGCGGCTGGCCGTGACTGCCTTCTATAAATAAAGAGATACTTAGCGCATTAGGCACAATTAAAGCGAAATTACCAATTGCCATTGTCAGGTAATATATGGCGGCTTCTTCCTGACCAATTAATTGCAGAACCATTATTGGTAGGATAAATATCGGGGCTTCTGTTAATAGATTCGAAAAATAACTTCCAATTGAAAATTTGAAAGATTCTTTTACAAACGTTCTGTCAATATCAAGAATATTTATTTTAACTTCTTTGCGTAATACCAATAAAGAGAAAACAGCGGAGAGTACATAACAGATACCCAGGGATAAAAAAATCCCGAAACTCTTTGAATACGCAAGAGGAATTAATAGAAACAGCCGAAGTGAAATGAGTACGGTTTGAATAAAAAAGTATTGTCCTTTTCGCAGCGCCAGGAACATATTACCCGTAATCAAGGTAATAGAATTACATAAAGCAATCACGATAAAGAGCATTGCATTTGTAAAATTCAAGACAAGGGTCGCCTGAAAAAACCTCGTAAGTAAAATAGATATCAAACTGATCACGGCTGAAGCAACAGTGGTTATTACAAGGCTCGTATTAAACACTTTGTTTTTGTCAGTAATTTCTATATATCGAATGATAGAAAGATCAAAGCCGAATCGTGAAAACAGCATAACTAAGCCAAGGGAAGAAAATAATACTGTAGCCATACCAACCTCAGTAATTGAGTATAGTTTGGCTGCAATTATCCAGAAAAGAAAACCGGCTGAAGCATTAAGGATCTTGCTCAAAACCAAAAATATTGAATTCCTGTAAAGGTGATCTTGTAAGACTTCTGGTAATTTAGTCAAAATTCGAGACATATAATTTCACTCCCTATGAGCTATCGATAATTTTTTCTTTACGAAATTTAAATAGAATGTTTCAGCCAATTTTCCTAATATATCCTTTTTCGAAATTATAAAATATAATTCCAATTGCGGATTGAATTTTGATCTGTAACTGCATAAACTCTGCTTGTTGGCGCCACTTATTTCAAACTTCTCAAACCCCAGCGACTTAGCCTCCTGTATTAACTGCCAAATCATAAATTCGTTAACGTTTTTATATTTACTATCCTGTGATTTAGGTAAACCCATCCATCCTAAATACCTGTTATAGGCTTGATTCAAAGTAGACCCAATGATTTCGTCATTATCATATAAGCAATCTAAGATTAAGTTTTTAGGATAGGTATTAATAGCTTCATTAAGAAAAACTGGATCCACGGCATGATTTAAGCCTTGCTCGTTATACCTTTCCGTTAACAAATCCGTTAGAATTGAAGAATCGTCACATTTTACTAATCGACATTTTAAGTCTTCGCCTTTCCGGATATTATGCCTGCATAAAGAAGAAAATCCTTCCCAGATACCTTTAAGTTCGGGTTTTAAATTTATCATATAAGTATATTTTGGATTCACCTGATAGTTCAGCCATTGAAAAGGCCTTATATCAAGAAAACCCGGTACCAGTACAACTGAAAAATAATTGGGAGCTATTTTATTAATTTCATTATCAATTTCCTGTACGATTAAATTGAGGTAGGATTCTTTCTTGTCTTGTTTCATACTTTCGAAGTCCTTCTCCACGACCGGACCAAGGTAGGGAATTCCTGCTTGTGGGGGAGGGGAGAATAATAGCTTTACGCCTGCAATCCTCTTGTAAAAAAGAGGAAAAACACATAATAATCGCTCTCCTTTGTATATCCCATAAGGTAATAATTCATAGCCCGTATATTTTTCTGTTAGCTTAAGGAAATCCCACTTATGATAAAGCAGACCATGGGGACTGTTATCAATAAAGCTATCCCATTGGATCTGACTGGTTATATAACAAATAGCCATTTTCTTCCCACCATTTATAAATTTCTTCTCCTGACACCATCCATGCGTCTCTTTGAACGCCATACTGTAAAATCTTTTCATATATTTCAGCCCAGCGGTCTCTGAAGGGGCAGCTAAAAACATTGTTATGCCAAAGGACAGTTATGACCCCTTTGTTTAATTCCGCTTTTTCAAGAAGTTGTTTGATAAGTTCCCACGCCTCATGGGGCTTTGCAAAATCAAACATGGCGCTCTCCATCACATGCAAGGGTAATTCATATATATCCATCCATTGCTGGCTCTGCAAATGATAAGGTCTAAAAGGGTGGCACATTCCATTACGAAACCCCACCATGTTGGTATAACCATACGTTGTATCATATTTAAAACCGCATTTTTCCAGAAGTTCCCATGTATCGGGAATCTGAAATCTTAAGTAATGATTTCTATATCCGACAACTTCTCTTCCTAAAACACTTTCTAACCTTCTTTTCTCTCGTTTTATTGCGTCAATATCATTAAAGGAATAATAGCCTCCATGCAGTCCTACTTCCCAACCGCTCTCGACTATTAATTTAACCTCATCCGCAATATCTTCGATGTTATATCTGAACCTTCTAGGATCCCGTTCCGCCGTCATGAAATAAAATGATGATTTGGCGTTATATTTTTTTTCCAGTTCCATAATCTTTTGAAAATTAATATAGGGACTCTCTTGTTTTTCATCCATATTCCAAAATAAATGTTTTTTTAACCCGCTCCAATCTTTATTTTTGAGACTGTACAAGCCGGACAAAATCCGATGGGATAAAGGAGGATAGATGTCATCTACATCATGGGTCAAACAGATGGCGAATTTTTTATTACCCGGATAGCTGATGTTGCATCCCAGTTTCATAAGATGCTCCGATACAACCGGAGTCATAATCTTTGACCGGTCAAAGCCGTTATATTTGGACTTTGTATCTGGGTGCTCTTTTTCATTCACATACGTCTCCCAAAGCCCCGGATGCTGTTTCAAGCTATTAAATTGATCCATATTCATATTTTTTAGTATTCACCGCCTTTTCGAACTTGTGATTCTAAACAGAATGCCATAAAAGATTGGGCCTTTGCAATACTTCTGGGATAGTGCTCAACAAACCACACCATGAATGAAGTTACATCGATTTTATCTTGCAGAAGACATTTGCGCTTTTGTTCCCATGCGATTCTGATGTCAGGAATTTGTACTAATTCGATTGCTTTTTTTAAAGCCTGATTGGAGTCCCGATAGCTGAATATTAAACCGTATTTATTCTCCAGTTCTTCAAATATACCCATGTTTGACTGCCCAATAAAGCTATTGCATCTCACAACGGGTATGCCCATTACTGCTGCTTCCGTTGTCATCGAACCGGAATCCGTTACCAGCAGATTGGCTTCTGATAAAAAGGAGTGCATCTCTTCTAGTTTGATGTTTAATTTATATCCTTCCAGGTCATCGGGCAATGGGGCTTCAGATGAAATATAAACGGTAGAATATCTACTGAGCTCCTTAACTAATCTCCTTTTAAAATCCGGATCAAACCCCTCCTTGCCAACGTCATGAAAAGCTCTGGAAACAAAACGTAATATAGTAACCGGGCCTTTGACTTGGTTTGTATGGTCTGGCTTGAACCTCCGGGGATGAAGATACGCAAGTTCCTTATAGCCAGGGATATTTACTATTTTCTTACCTGCTTTTTCAAATCCCGAAAACACACATATTGTGTCAGCGAACCACTTGTAGTAAGGGAATGTGAAATCATCGCCATCAAAAATTATGCTGGGCTTCCCCAATAACCAAGCCACATGAGCGGCTCTGACAGAACCGAAACCTAAAAAAATATCAGGTTTCATCGCTCTTACGGCTTTGTACATTTTGATATCCATGATTGGTACATTCAAAATCTTTTCAAACAATGACTCTCCATAATTCCCCAAATTCGCAAATTCAAAACCATAGGCTCGCAGCAAATCAATAGCGATATCTTTTTCGCTGACGGTTATAAGTACCTGATGACCTTTTTTCTCCATTTCTATAATAAAGCTTTTAAAAAAGTGTACTTGAGAGGGATGACCAATATCAACGACAATTCTCATGGTTCTCTTCCTTACAGATAATATTTAACGAAGCAATTTGTTGCAGATTTTAGAAGGAATTCCTCCTTTTTTCCAAACGTTTCTGAAAGCAGCAATAGCAGATCCAATCAAAAAATTGCCCCTTGTTATTTCCATATACGGCTTCTGCACTGCGCCATAACCTCTGAATACCGGTTCAATATTTTTGATCATGGAGCCCTCGAAATCAAAACTATGAGATACCTGACCGGCAAATTTAATTGCTTCCCATAACGCTAAAAAGTGGGCACCGCAGGTATTTAAAGCAGGGTCTGCTCCTCCCATCAGATAGTAAGCAGCCTTTTGGTTATAAACGATATACACTGCTGCATGGATTTGACCGGCTTCATCAACTGCAAAAAATATTTTTCTGGCATTATTTTTCCCGCATGCCTCATCAATTCGATATACATACTCCCGGGAATAAGGAAGAGTCAGCTTTTGCCTTTTGAATGTCAGCTCATTAAGATCAAGAAATTTATCCAAACTCAGATCTGTTACAACCTTTATGCCGTTCTTCAAAGCATGATTAATTTTACGCTTCGTGCTATACCGTACATCCTCCCAGACTCGGTTCAAATCAGATAAATCTTCTATTACATAAGTATAGTTAGTTGTTTGTTTGAAGTGGGCCCAACAAAGAGGCAGCCAATTAGTAAATTCAGCGGAAAAACGCTGATAGAACCAGGTGTGTTTAGGCAGAAGCTCAAGAAGTTCTGACATTAAACTCATCTCATCGGATAGTTTTTCTGAATACTTTATTTTTTGTGAGGGCACAAACATAATTCCCTGCCTGGGTAGAAGAGGAGGAGGCATGATCAGATTTAGTCCGGCTATTTTTTTAAAAGTCAGTGGCCAGGCGGCTAAAATTTCTTCGTTCCTCTTAATAGATAATATTTGATAATTGTTTTGCGTTACAGCTTCAAGCCACCATGACTTGTGAAACAAAGAGCCCTGCGGGCTGGAATCTACGAACTTATCATACAGTTGAATCTCGTCGTTCATTTACTTGTCACCTTCACTTTTTAAAATGGCGGAGGATATATTTATGCGTAATCCTCCAGAAGAAGTTTCTTAAAAGCAGCAAAGACACTTTTCTTATATAGCTTCCATACTTTATTTTTGATTTTTCTTCACCGTACCGGGCCGGAATCTGAACATCCCTTACTTCTGCACCTAGCACATTCAGTTTGGCTAACAGGTCGTTGCAGTAGCCGTACCTTGGATAGATTTTATTTATATCAAGATGGGTGAGTGTTTCTCTATTTATTGCGGTATAACCGTTTTGTGGGTCTTGAATCGTCCAATAACCGGAAGAGATGCGTGTCAGCCTGGTAAGTATTACATTTCCTGTTCTCCGCCACCTGCTCATTCCTTTTGTCAAATCAGACCTGGACAATCTGTCTCCCTTACAATAATCGGCAGCTCCTTCAACAAGCGGATCGAGTAATTTCAGTAGCTGAAACGGGTCCATCTGATTATCGCCTGCCATTACTGCGGTTATATCTATTTCATCATTTAAAGCCTGCCTATACCCAGTCGCAATGGCTGCGCCGACACCTTTATTATTTAGGTGGCGTGTCAGCTTTAGGCGAGAATCTCTAAGATACTCCGCGGCCACTTCAAAAGTTCGATCCGTTGAACAATCATCTATTACATAAATCCTGTCAACATAATCAGGCATCTTTTGAATTACTTTGGCTATAAGAAGCTCCTCATTATAAGCTGGAACAACAACGCCAATCGACCTACCTCTGTACATAGTCAGTCCTCCTGTTTTAGCGCATAACAGCTACTCCTATAAAAATACGCATTATCTGTAATCTCATTCTCTAAATTTACCAGAAATTTTTAAGGTAGCTTTAATTAAACTATTTTTCCTAAGGACAAGGTTTAAGAGCTTCTTTCCGAGGTAGGATGGGTAATCAATATCTCCGTATTTTAAAATAAGCTTATGATATTTGGGTTTATTTAAAAACCGTATGACCAAATCAATATCTTCGTCGCTGAAATTCAAGAAGCTTTCCCGAAGCTTCATGGCACTGGCTCTTTCTTCTTCCATTTCTTTTTCCCAGAGCTTCTGGTACGACGATATTTTAACCTCTGACAGATTATCCTCTCTTAAGGCTTCTACTGCTGTCTGCGAGCAAACTAAAGCTCCTCGGAGGCTCATGTAGATCCCGCCGCCGGATATAGGTTTGGTCTGGCATGCCGCATCTCCGACCAACATGGCATTTGCAGAGTATATTCTTGGCATTTTACCTAATGGAACTATACCACTGGTATAACGTATAATTTTCAGATCTTTGAAAATCTGCGGATTTTGATCTACAAGTTCCTGAAAATAATGCTGGGGAGAGTACGCAGGCTTTACAAGAGCATAGCCAGTTCCTACCCTGCAAGTTTTCTCATCAAGAGGTATCATCCAGCCAAACCATCCCGGAGCAAGATTTTGACCCAAAAATACACTAATTGAACTCGTATCCGCGCATTGCATCTGGGCATCGACAGCATACATCACTGCTCTGAGATTAGGACGACTTAGCCGGAGCCACTTGGAAACACTGGAATTAGCGCCATCAGCACCAATAAGTAGTTTTGTACTTATCGTTTTGCTTCTGCCTGCTACCGTAAGTCTAAACCCGCCTGCTATACGCGTGGTTCCGTCTACCTTTACACCTTTCATCAATACCGCTCCGGCATTTTCAGCTTTTGTGGCTAACTCCTGATCGAATTTAACGCGGTCGATGGCAAGTGCAAGGTCATTGCTGCTTTCAACATTAAATAGAGCATCTAGAGGCGAATACACACGCAGACCTGTCAAGTTATTTAAAACCGTATTTTTATCCACTCCAGCTAATTCCATTGCGCGAGGTGAAATAAGCCCAGCACATTGTACCGGATAACCGATTTCCTGATGCTCTTCCAATATTAGAACTTTGAAACCAGATAATGCAATTAGCTTTGCTGTAAAGCATCCCGCAGGACCGGCTCCGATTACAATAACATCCCACTCCATATTTTTCCTCTTCAAATATTAATAAATTTAGAGTCTGTAATTTTCTACGTGAACAATACTTTATAATATGAATTTAGACTCAAATTTGGTACTTATCCATAATCTATATTTTTAAACCTGGATTACTATTCTGTAGCAGGAATATCAAATCAAGTTGCAAAAAGTTAGCGTTTTATGCATTGCGATAATATCATTTAGAAAGAGCTTCTGCTGGGCTGTTGAATGACTGTCGGAACCTATACTTAGAGGAATTTCATTAGCAATAAGTTGGTTTAAAAACGCTTGTACCGGCACCTTATATTTTACATTCACTTCAAAAACCTTCCCGGATATTTTGCCCAAATGACACAGCATCTTTATTGTCTCTTCATCAAGAGATATATCATATTGTATTAGCTCTGCAGCAGGATGGGCAACAATGTCTACCATATCGTTTTTCAGCAGCCCTTGTATTGTTGACAACCAATCATCATATGCTTTACTCTTACTTAGTGACTTATCGCTTTTGCTGTAAAACTGATTTGATCCTGAAGGAATTCTGTGGATGGCACCTAGAATATAGTCTACCTTATCTCTCCATTTATCGTTAAGATCAACTTCACCGGCACATGTTAAGGCCTTGGCCTCAAGTCCGGTCACTATTTGAATAACGCCTTCATATTTTTCCTTTAATCTGTTCGTGGAGTCGATAAAATCTAAAACCCATTCACTTTTTCGCCATACATGATCCACAAGTCCAATTCGTTGCAAACCTAAAGATATTGCCTGTTCAATTAATTCCTCACAAGTATTAATCCCATCAGAAAATATGCTGTGATTATGCAAATCAGATAACATTAATAAAAAACCTCCTTCCAGTAGCGAAGCATTTTACAGTTCCATCCAACGCATACGATTGGTACATCTTCCTGCAGCGCCAACTTTACAGCGTAATAAGGAAGGTTAACTCCGGCCCCTGTACAGTGCACAATACTTCCCTGTATACGGGGATTTATTTCCAGTATTAAAGGTGTGTTATTCCAGTCCCGCTTTACTTGAATACCGATATTTCCATGCAGTTTCAAACTTTGTACGATTTCATTGCAGTAATTAATTACATCGTCTTCCTTGACAATCTCCCCCTTAATGGTGATTCCGGCACTCATTTTATCACGTCTGCGGGGAATGGTATACAGCGGTCTGCCATGGTCTACCAATAGATCGACGCTGTACTCATTACCGGGAAGGTATTCCATAAGGATTAAATCAGTGAAAATATCTGACTCATCAAAAATCGACATAACTTCATCAAAGGTAATATAAGTTGACGTCGGTTTCATCTCAAACAAAAGCTTATACCTGTTTATATTGGGATCAATAATTCTAAATCCTCTACTTCCGTTTGAGTCTAGAGGTTTAAAGCAAATTGGCTTATCAGGATAGCCCAGCTCATAAGCTGCCTTCACAAACTCTTCTTTCGAATTCACTATGGAGAAAAACGGTACCGAAAGGCCTTTGTCTTTCATATAGGCTAATAGTTTACCTTTGTTGTTTGCTATCTTTAATGGATAAATATCGGATACTGAGACGATGATGCCCTCATTTTGAAACTTATCTTTATTAAGAGAAAGTATTTCAAGTTCCCTTGTAACCATAGGTAAAATTACATCTACTTTTTCCTCCCTGGCGATTTTAAGCAGCTTGCTGGTAAAGTCTGGAGCATCAGCCATTGGGATCTGGCAACTTGCATCAGCTAATTTAAATCCAACAGCCTCACTTGAAGCATCCGCGCCAACCACGCGGATGGAACGTTCGCCATTGTCCCGTAGGCTTTTTATCACCCCGGGAGCGCCGGGAGCACCGGCTCCGGTTATCATGACAGTTACAGGTTCCATAATAATCCTCCATGCTGCATCTTTGATGCAGCTCAAAACCTTGGAAGAACAAGGTGTGAGTGCCATTGCACGAACATCGCAGTTCTTCCCGTGTGAATTGCTCTTTAATTCACACTACCTCCTTACTCAATAATCCACCGAATAACCTCAAAAGCTTCAGCATACGGTACCCCTATCTGTGTTCCGCGGGTAATCGCCAATGACCTGATGAAGCTTTCATTGGCATAAACCCGATCCGACTGAGACTCATAGCACCTCAGAGCCTCTATTTTTTTATTTAAATGCTCTTCCTTCAAAAACACAAAGGATTGGGTATGAAAGGTGAGATTGTTCCATGGAAGTTCATAACCCAGGATTGATATCTGTTTAAAAGCCCGAATACCTTCTAACCCGATTGTACTATGATCCTGATGAATATCATGCGGGGAAGGCATTAATACCAAGTCCGGCCGGGTTTCAGTTTTCAGATTTACCAAATCATCTAATATTTGCTGTCTGAAGCTTTGAAAAGTCCGAACTTCGTAGTGAAATATTTTTAAGTTTTCATTCCGGATACCCAATACGCTTGTTGCATTTTTCACTTCTGTTTCCAGGATGTTTTTAGGCAGATGAGAAGGAATAGATAATTCACAGACGGAAAATGCCGCATAAAATACCTCTGTCTGTTCGGCTATCAGCTTTGCAATTGTTCCGCCGCATCCGAATTCCCCATCATCTGTATGAGGGGCTAAAACCAACACTCTTTTTTTCATATTAAAATCTATCCTTTGGAACCTGACCTAATGAGCTTTAAAACTTTCTTGCCGAAATTGAATAAATGATCCCGCAGTAAAGCTTTGAACCATCCCAGAAGGCCGGGTCCCCATCTTTCCGGATGGCAGTTGAGATAGATGCTGCTTACTTTTTCGCTGTTTAGAAATCGGATCACATCGACGGTGCTTTTAAAGTTCCTATTCTCGTTTTCTGTCTTCAATTTATCTTTAAAATTATGATTACCATTCCAATTTCTGCCCGTATCCGTCAGATATATGGAAATATCACTGCATGACAGGAATGCTTCTCCAAGTAAGCCAAAATCCTGGAAGTTATATAAACTCCAGATATCCCTTCCGTCCCATCTGGTTAGCGGATTACCATGCATGCATACTGTCTTTACGGGAAAAAACTTGCGAAAAATTTCTAATTCCTTTTGAAATACTGCAATTGCCTTACGGCTGTCACCTCTGGCCTTATCCAGTACCTCATAATGGTATCCTATCTCATGGCCTAGGCTGTAAATCTGCTTCATTACTCTGATATTAAATGTATGTGGGTATCTAAAGTAATATGTTGACTGAATACCATACTCATGCTCGAGCTTAGCCATGGCCAAGGCATTTTTAAGGCTCCTGTCAACATCATGTCGCAATACGATGCATGGTGATTTTGGCACATTCGACAGATAAGATTGTACAGTAACAACATTTTGTGATTTGAGAGCTTTGCAGATTTCAGTATACATGGCAAGAGAAAAATCCATTATTCTCATAGAGACTGCCTCTCTATTTCCTCAAGTATTTTTTTAAGCTCTGCCACTACAAATGTTTGTTGGTCATCAGTCATTTCCGGAAACAGCGGTATAGCAAAAGTCTCTTTGGAGGCCGCCTCAACAACTGGTAAGGAAGTATCAGAATATTGCAGCTTGTAAGCTTCCTGCCGATGCAGGGGAACCGGATAATAAACACCGCATCCTATTTGTCTGTTTTCCAAGCCTTTTATAATCTCTGCTCTCTTAGGATGACGTAAAACATAAAGGTGGTAGACGTGTACAACTTCGCTGCTAGCTTCCGGTAATTTAAACCCCAGCCCCTGAAGAAGATTATTATAAAGTTCAGCTTTCGCTCTTCTTGCTTTATTCCAACTGTCAAGGTGCCCCAGCTTTACCCTTAAAATCGCGGCCTGTATTTCATCCAGTCTGCTGTTATAACCTATTATACTATTGTAGTATTTTTTGCTGCTCCCATGTGCCCTCAGCATCCTTATACGTCCGGCTATTTCTTCATTATTGGTGGTGACCATGCCTCCGTCGCCGTAACCGCCGAGATTTTTGGTGGGAAAGAAGCTAAAGCAAGCCGCATGACCTAAAGTACCGGTCTTACGCCCTCTAAAAGACGCCCCTATCGCCTGGCATGCATCCTCGATCACAATTAGATTGTAACGATTAGCAATTTCCATGATCTTATCCATGAGAGCCGGCTGTCCAAAGAGATGCACCGGTATAATTGCTTTGGTACGTTTGGTAATACTGCTTTCAATTTTTTTATAGTCAATGTTATAGCTCGCTTCATCAATGTCTACGAAAACCGGAACTGCTCCAACTCTGGAAATGGATTCTGCAGTAGCAAAAAAACTATAGGGGCTAGTTATTACTTCATCACCTGGTCCAATACCATAGGCATCAAGACATAGGACTAAGGCATCCGTCCCATTGGCAACGCTAACAGCAAACTTAGTGCCGCAGTAATCTGCAATCTCTTTTTCCAGTGCCTGCACATTAGGCCCCAATATATAATTACCACTAGATAAAACGTTTGTAACCGATGTATCTATCTCATCCTTCAATGACAAATACCCGGCCTTTGAATCTATTAAGGGAATCTTCATTTCTCTTCCTCCTTTAGCATTTCTTTTTCCGGCACAGGTCTGAATTCTCGTCCGGGAACACCTTTATAAACTTTTCTCGGCAGGGCATCTTTTGTCATTACCGAACCTGCAGCTATGAAACTTTCCTCACCAATTACAACCCCCGGAAGTAGAATTGCGCCGCCGCCCACTCTGGCTCCATTATGGATGACAGCTCCTTTTATAAATTTGAAACGGTCCTCAGTACGGCCCATAAAATTATCATTCGTAGTTGTAACCATCGGTGCAATAAAGCAGTTTTTGCCAATGGTAGTGTAAGCCGTAATATATGATCCGCTTTGAATCTTGGTCTTTTGCCCGATATCGACAGAGTTTTCTACGATGGAACCCGTACCGACTATGACGTAGTCTCCAATTGTACAGCGCTCCCGAACGACTGCCGAATCACCGATCAGACAGCAAGACCCAAGAACCGTTCCAGCATACAAAACAGCTCCTGCTCCAATCGTCGTTCCCGAGCCTATCTCCAGTGGCGCCAGCGGTTCAGTCATTTTTATGGTACTGGTTTTAGCCGGGCGAGGTTGCCTTCCGACAACCGCATTGGATTCGATATATACATTGTCCCCGATCTTGGTTCCTGGATATATGGTTACATTGTTGCCTATGGAAACATTGGAGCCAATCGTCACCTCATCGCCGATCACAGAATAAAAGCCAATACTAACATTTTGCATAATCTTGGCGGTCTGACTGATAGAATTCATATGTTCACTCTCCAATCTGTAGTTATCTTTACTGGCTGGTTTGTTTTAATGGATTGATAAATTGCTTTTATTAGATATAACACCTTCATGGCTTCCTCGCCGGAAACGAGAGGCTCCTGGTTCCGGGTAATTGCCTTGATAAAATCTTCAATTACTTCTTTATGCCCCGCTGGATCTGACTCATTATTCAACTGCTCAGCCTGAATTTTTGCTTCGGCTTCTGAAAATTTAGAAAACTTCCATTCCTGGATCCTTGATATAGACTTGCCACCTAACACGGCTGTACCTTGACTACCAAAAACAGCAATACTTTCCTCCAGGTTTTCCGGATACAGAGTAATTGCTGCTTCTATCATTCCCAAAGCCCCGCTTTTAAGCTTAAGGGTACAGACGCATACATCCTCGTATTCTATGTTGTGAAGCTGAGTAGCACCATAAGCAAATACCTCATCCACAGGTCCAAGCAACCAGTTTAAGAGATCAATGTTATGAATGGCCTGATTAAATAAAATACCCCCATCCAGTTCTCTTGTTCCCCTCCATGCTGTCGAATTAAAATATTCAGGGGTCCTATTCCATCTCAGCACGGCGCTGGTATGCGTAATTTTGCCAAACCAACCCCCGTTTACAGCTTCACTAAGAGCCCGAACCACAGGCTTTACGCGGTTGGGATGAACGACTCCCAGTTTAACTTCCTTGGATTTGCACAGCTCCACCAAATTTTTACCTTGGTTCAAATCCAACACAAAGGGTTTTTCCATTAAGATATGCTTACCGGCATGTGCCGCTTTTTCTCCCATTGCCGCATGAGAACCGCTGGGGGTGCAGATTATAACAGCCTCAACCTCAGGATCTTTAAGGAATTCATCATAATTTTCATAGGTAGAAATGTCATATTTTTCTGTAAATGAAATCAAACGCTTTTGATCACTGTCGCAAGCAGCCACCAGCCTGGCATTTGCGATCTGTTCTAACGCTTTAACATGCTTCCCTGCAATAAACCCACACCCTACAATACCAAAATTAACTATGGAAACCACCTCCATTTACCGTCTCAGTTAAATCAAAATGATTTTATCTCTTCCCGACATTACATTTTTCGTAGCGTTTCTTGTATCTACAACGATGTTTGATTCATTAACTACCATCTCATAATCAATATTAGAGTGATCGGTAATTATTAGTACGCAATCACTTTTCCTGAGCTCTTCCTCAGATAGCTCTACCCAGTCTGCTTCAATTGCCTTGCCATCCGAACCAGGCATTGACTTAATATAAGGATCATAAAAGACCAGCTCAGCTCCCTCTTCTTTCAGCTTTTTCATTATTTTAAGGGCAGGAGACTCTCTGTAATCGTTTATATCCTTCTTATAAGCAATCCCAAGTACGAATACTTTAGAGCCCTTTACCGGTTTTCCGGACTTATTTAAAGCTTTAACGACCGTATCCACCACATAATAATAAACTTGAATATTTATTTCACCGGCTAATTCTATAAACCGGGTTGAATAATCAAATTGTCGTGCTTTCCAGCTTAAATAAAAAGGATCTATGGGTATGCAATGCCCTCCGACACCCGGACCGGGATAAAAAGTTTGTATGCCGAAAGGTTTCGTGGCAGCTGCGTCAACTACTTCCCAAACGCTTATATTCATTTTATTGCATAGCATCATCAATTCGTTAACCAGCGCTATATTTACGGCTCGGTAAGTGTTTTCAAAAACCTTTGTCATTTCAGCAACGGTGGCAGATGATACCGGAACTACATTTAAAATGGTCTGGGCATAAAATAATTGTGCGACCTCCAAACACAGATGTGTAACTCCTCCTACAACCTTTGTAGTATTTTTAGTTGAATACCTTTTATTTCCCGGATCGACTCTTTCAGGTGAATTTGCAAGAAAAAAATCTTCTCCCGCTTTAAGTCCTGATGATTCCAGCGAAGGAAGTATGATTTCCTGTGTCGTACCTGGAAAAGACGTGCTCTCAAGTATGATCATCTGGCCTATTCGAATCCTCTTGCTAATTTCCTTAGTTACGCTTTCTATATAAGACAAATCAGGCTCGTGATATTCATTGAGAGGTGTTGGAACACAAATAATAATGATATCCTGTTGCGGCAATACAGAGAAGTCGTTAACAGCCGTCAATATTTTCTTCTCAACCAAGGTCCGCAATTCTTCATCGTTAACATCCTGAATGTAGTTCAAACCCGAATTCAGCATACTAACCCTACTGACATTTTGATCAATGCCTAAAACATTGAATCCAACTTTAGCCTTCTCTACAGCCAACGGTAAACCAACGTAACCAAGCCCGATTACACATACTTTTGCAGTTTTATCTCTTATTGCATTTATTAAATGCTGTGCTAAACAATTACTTGTTATTAATTTTTCATTATCCATTTCGGACATCCTTCCTTATGCTTAAGTATTTTTATAGCTTATTAGTAGAATATGTCGTAATTTATTAAAGAGTGTCCGTCCAAAAGTAAAATATTATATGTAAATTTTTATTCATATTTAAAAAGGCACAGGAATATTAGAGATAGAAGAGAAATTGTAAGCAACCAGATTATTTGTGGATAGTTAGTCCATTATAAAAAAGAATAATGTGCTATAAATGTTTAGCTATAGATATAACAATTTTCTGATGCAACTTAAAGATGTATCCTGTTGCCAAGGCATAACCAGGTCTTGACGGCATCATTATTGTCTACTCAAGGCACGTGGAGACGGTAGTGTTATTAATTCGAATAAGTAGAGTGGATGATAATATAGAAATTGAGATTGACTGAAGTTATAAAAGACATGATAAAAGCCTTAGTATATGAATATTTGGTATGCTCCTCTTGAA
>JAQZAX010000048.1 GCA_029239455.1 Anaerocolumna sp. | reverse complement strand
ACAGCTGTTAGTATGGACCAATTATCAAAACAGAATAAATACCAGGTGATTTTACATAGGGATATGATGTGAGCATGTAAAGGGAGGAATTTAAAGAAAATGCTGTTGAAAATAACAATACCAAATAAAATTCAATTTAGAGTAATACCAGATTTTAGAAGTATATTATTTAATGGTCGTGGGGAGATTCATTATATTGGTGGAGCTGAAGTATTACCACCGCCACTAGATTCCATAAGAGAGGCAGAAGAAATTGGGAAACTTGGCACAGAGTATGATTCAGAAGCCAAATCTATCTTAGTGGAACATAACTTAAGGTTAGTTGTTTATATTGCTAAAAAATTTGATAACACAGGTGTTGGAGTTGAAGATCTGATATCTATTGGAACCATAGGATTAATAAAAGCAATAAATACATATAATCCGGAAAAAAATATTAAGCTGGCAACTTATGCTTCAAGATGTATCGAAAATGAAATACTTATGTATTTAAGAAGAAATAATAAAACAAAATTAGAAGTATCTATTGATGAACCATTAAATGTAGATTGGGACGGTAATGAACTCCTTTTGTCTGATATTCTTGGAACAGAAGAAGACGTTATCTATAAAAATATAGAAGAAGAAGTAGACAGAAAACTATTAGGCAAGGCGTTGTCGAAATTAAGTGAAAGGGAAAGGATTATTGTTCAACTTCGTTTTGGACTAAATACCAACGACGGAAATGAACGTACCCAAAAAGAAGTAGCCGATTTATTAGGCATTTCCCAGTCTTATATCTCTAGATTAGAGAAAAAGATTATAAAGAGATTGAAAAAAGAAATGCTAAGATTAGAGTAACATTTACAAAAAAGGAAATTATTACATCCCTATTAATCGTATAAAGAGACCTTAAAACGTGAATCATTTATTATAAGTAATTTATGATTTGGGAGGTTACAATATGGCTCTTTATAAGGTTGAAATTTGTGGTGTAAATACTTCGAAATTACCGTTACTAAACAATGCTGAAAAGGATGAATTATTTCAGAGGATATTAAAGGGGGATAAAGAAGCAAGAGAATTATATATTAAGGGTAATTTACGTTTGGTATTAAGCATCATTCAGAGATTTTCTAACAGCAATGAAAATGTTGATGACCTATTTCAAATAGGCTGCATTGGATTAATGAAAGCCATAGATAATTTCGATATTACTCAAAATGTCAAGTTCTCCACTTATGCGGTCCCTATGATTATTGGGGAAATCAGACGTTACCTAAGAGATAATAACAGTATTCGAGTTAGCAGATCATTAAGAGATACTGCTTATAAAGCCATATATGCGAAAGAAGCACTGTTAAAAAAGAATGATAAAGAACCGACAGTCAGTGAAATTGCGGAAGAAATCGGAATTAATAAAGAGGATATTGTATTTGCACTGGACGCTATCCAAAGCCCGGTTTCCTTATATGAACCTGTCTATTCTGAGGGTGGCGATACACTGTATATTATGGATCAGGTAAGTGATAAGAAAAATAAAGAAGAAAATTGGGTAGAAGAAATTTCACTAAAAGAAGCGTTATCAAAATTGTCGGAACGGGAAAAGAATATTATTGAATTGCGATTTTATGAAGGGAAAACACAGATGGAAGTGGCACAAGAGATTAGTATCTCACAGGCCCAGGTATCCCGCCTTGAAAAATCCGCCTTAAAAAGTATGAAAAATTATTTAAGCCAATAAATTTATAATAGTATTTAATAACGTAAAAAACGCCTGAAAGTTAAAGATTGCTTTCAGGCGATTTCTATTTAAAAACTTGTATTATTATTTAAAAAATTTGTATAACTATTAAAAGATACACTTAACCAAACATGCCTCGGTATCAATATCAACAAGGATAACATCGGTTCCAATTTGTTTTATGCTGCAAAAACTAATAACATATTCATGATCGCGACCAAGGATGCCCCAAATTTTACAAGGACCCGGAACAATAATTTTGGTGATAACAGCGGAATTTATATCAAATTCAATATCACAGACATAACCTAGTCTCTCGCCGTCCCTGCAATTAATGACTTCCTTCTCCTTTAAATCACACATTCTCATAATAGCCTCACTCTTTCTTTATGGGTTTGCATAGATGATTAGTTATTATTCAGCCTTCATTACCGCGAGGTGTTTTGTGTAACAAAACTCGAAAACTTCATGCGCCAAAGTGCTCTTTTTGCACTTTGTGTGCATCAATTGTTGCTATGAAGCCGTAAGGATGAATAGTAACGATGATTATCCTGTGAATGAAATAAGGATTGCATTTATTAATATATATTATTCAAAATAGAGGAATATGTTAAAAAATCTTGACCTTATTGTAAAACTTCAATATAATCAAATTAAAGTTGTAAAGTTTAAGTAAAAGAAACGATGGATTATAAAATATATAGGGAAAAAGAGGGAGAAGAATATGAAATGCCCATTTTGCGGTAAAGAGAATACAAGAGTAATCGATTCAAGACCGGCAGATGATAACAGTTCCATACGTAGAAGGCGTCAATGTGATGAATGTAATAAACGATTCACAACCTACGAAAAAGTGGAAGCAATTCCTTTGGTTGTTATTAAGAAAGATAACAACAGAGAGCCTTATGACCGATCTAAAATTGAAGCAGGAGTTTTTCGCTCCTGTCATAAAAGACCCATCTCCGTTGACCAGATTAATACATTGGTAGATGAGATTGAGAATACCATATTTAATAAGGAAGAAAAGGAAATTCCAAGTTCTGTTATTGGGGAAATTGTTATGGACAAACTAAAAGAATTAGACCCGGTTGCGTACGTAAGATTTGCTTCTGTGTATCGCGAATTTAAGGATGTGAATACCTTTATGAATGAATTAAAAAAGATTCTTGATAATTAATGTAAAAGGAAGTTACATTACTGAAAGGAACTAATTGAGATGTATTCATTTAAAGAAAATGATAAGAAAGCAATGCTTGATGAAATAGCTTATTTTTTTAAAGAGGAATATGATTTGGACTTGGGCATTATTGGTACGGATAATATTTTTGATTTTTTTACTGGGATGATGGGTGATCGCATTTATAATATGGCACTAAATGATGCGAAGAGATTTTACAAAAAATACGCAGAGGAAATGGAGACAGACTTTTACACGTTGTTTAAAGATGAAAGATGACTTTGGTAGTACGATAGGAATAGAGAGATTTTATTGAAAGCAAATGTAATAGATTAGAGAAAGCCGGTTAATAAGCCGTATAAGTAGGATTCATAAAAAAGCCTCTAATAAATCAAGAAATAACTTGTAGAATAAAGTAAGTTTTGCTATACTGTGATTGGATATTACTTCCTTCTTAGTGGAGAGACAACAGAAGGAGACCTTATGTTTAGCAAAGCTTTCAGTGCGGCCGTCAGCGGAATAGACGGCATAATAGTTTCGGTAGAAGCAGATGTAAGTGATGGACTACCTGTCTTTGATTTAGTTGGATATCTTGGCTCGGAAGTAAGAGAGGCCAGAGAACGGGTTAGAATATCACTTAAGAATTCGGGATTTCGTCTACCACCGAAAAGAATTACAATTAATCTATCACCGGCAGATATTCGCAAAGAAGGGACCGCCTTCGATCTGCCAATCGCAATTTCCATTCTAACCGCCTTCGGTTATATTCCTCAAGAGAATTTAGAAAAGACATTATTCATAGGAGAAGTAAGCCTTAACGGAGCAATCAATAAAGTTAATGGTGTACTTCCGATTGTTTATTCTGCCTTAAAACAGGGATTTACACGGTGTATTGTTCCTGAATGCAATGCCAGAGAAGGTGCGGTTGTGCAGGGAATGGAGGTATATGGATTTGATACCTTACAGGCAGTTGTTCAGTTTCTTAATAATGAAAGCTATAAAGAACCTACCTATTTAAATATGGAAGAACTCTTCAAATTAGAATTTAATCTAGAAGAGATAGATTTCTCAGATGTAACAGGGCAAGATGCGGCGAAGCGAGCAATCGAGATTGCCGCTTCAGGCATGCATAACCTGCTTATGGTGGGGCCGCCCGGATCTGGTAAAACAATGTTAGCAAAGCGAATTCCAACCATAATGCCGGAACTTTCCTTTGAAGAAAGTTTAGAGATTTCAAAGATATATAGTGTATCCGGATTATTAAATAATAAGGATTCCTTAATTCTAAAGAGACCCTTTCGGTCACCTCATCACACAATTACTTCGGCAGCTTTGACCGGTGGAGGTAGAATACCAATGCCAGGTGAAATCAGTCTTGCCCATCTTGGAGTCCTGTTTCTGGACGAATTTCCCGAATTTAATCGAAATACTATTGAAATCTTAAGGCAACCATTAGAGGAAAATGAAGTAACCATCGCAAGACTTCAGGGTACTTATCGTTATCCTGCTGATTTTATGATGGTTGCCGCCATGAACCCATGTTCCTGCGGTCATTATCCAGATCGTAATAAATGTAATTGTTCCATAAACCAAGTGAAGCGATATTTGGGTAAAATCAGTAGACCTTTACTGGATAGAATTGATCTGTGCATAGAATGTCTTCAGGTAGATTATAAAGATCTTGAAATCAGGAAACGGTCCGAGACATCGGCAGACATAAGGAACAGAGTGATGATGGCGAGGGACATTCAGTCAAGTCGGTATAAGAATGAGAGTTTTTATTTTAATTCCCAGCTGACTCCAAAAACCATAGGGGAATACTGTAAACTTGGCAAGGAAGAGCATAAGATACTTGAGGTGGCATTTAATAAAATGAATTTAAGTGCAAGAGCCTATCATAGAATATTAAAAGTCGCCAGAACAATCGCTGATTTAGATAATTCAGACAACATTTTGAAAAAACATTTAAGTGAAGCAATCTGCTATCGTAGTTTAGATAAAAAATATTGGGAAGAATAATAGGAGGATGGCATGACGAATAAAGAATATTGGTATTGGCTCTGCAACATTGACAATATAGGGTTAAAGAAAATCCAGACACTCATAGATTATTTCATGACGCCGGAACAGGTATTTTATGCAAAGGAGGACGAATTAAAGCAGTTTTCAATTTTATCAGAAACAGACATTGGTAAAATAATAATAAGCAAAGATTCTGCTAAAATTCAAGATGCTTATGCTAAACTATCAGAGAAAGGCATATATTTTGTAACAATAGAGGATAAGGAATATCCTAGGAAACTGCTTAATATTTTTCAACCACCTTTTGCTTTATACTATAAAGGGTCTTTACCAAGGGAGGGCGAGAAAAGTATGGCTATTATCGGTGCAAGAAATTGTTCTGAATATGGCAAAGAAGTGACCAAATATTTATCTTCCCAACTGGCGAGAGCCGGTCTGCAGATTATCAGCGGATTAGCCAGGGGAATTGATGGATATGCCCATGAAGGTGCTTTAGCGGTCAGTGGATATACATATGCAGTAGAAGGATGTGGTATTGATATCTGTTATCCAAAAGAAAATATATCACTGTATATGGATATGCAATTGAAAGGAGGAGTAATCTCTGAGTACGCACCCGGTGTCTATCCAAACCCAGGAAACTTTCCTATGAGAAACCGAATTATCAGTGGATTATCAGATGGAATCTTAGTGATTGAAGCAAAAGAGAAGAGTGGGTCGCTCATTACTGTAGATATGGGACTTGAACAGGGGAAAAATATTTATGCCCTGCCAGGACGTTCCTGTGATCTCTTAAGTAGAGGATGCAACAACCTTATTAAAATGGGTGCTAAACTGGTTTCCGGGGTAGAAGATATCCTTGAAGATTTCGCTCCAAAATATGAAAAAAATGAGAACGAATTGAAAAATTATGATAAACTGCTTGAAACAGAAGAAAAAATAGTGTATGCTTGTTTAAGTTTGATGCCAAAGCACTTAAATGAAATTGCTTTTGAAGCGAATATGGATATTATAAAATTAAGCGAAATTCTTTTTAATCTTGAGTTGAAGAATTATATAAAACAAAACAGAAAAAACTATTACTCATATATAACATGAATATAGCATCAAAAATAGTAAGGGGAGAGTTTATAAATGTCAAAAAATCTAGTAATCGTGGAATCACCTGCAAAGGCGAATACCATAAAAAAATTTTTGGGAAATAATTATGAAGTGGTTGCATCCAACGGGCATGTGCGTGATTTGCCCAAAAGTCAATTGGGAATTGATGTAGTTAATGATTTTGAACCAAAGTATATAACCATACGCGGGAAGGGAGATTTACTGGCAAAACTTCGAAAGGAAGTTAAAAAAGCCGATAAAGTTTATCTTGCTACTGACCCTGATCGTGAGGGAGAGGCTATTTCCTGGCATTTATCCAAAACACTAAAATTAGAAGATAAAAATACCAGTAGAATAACCTTTAATGAAATAACAAAAAATGCAGTAAAAGCATCCATAAAACAGCCAAGAGATATTAATATGAATCTAGTGGATTCCCAACAGGCAAGACGTATATTAGACCGAATGGTTGGATATAGTATCAGTCCATTACTATGGGCTAAAGTAAAAAGAGGATTAAGTGCAGGACGTGTACAATCAGTTGCTTTGCGAATCATCTGTGACAGAGAAGATGAGATTAATGCATTTGTTCCTGAAGAATATTGGAATCTGGAAGCCAATTTTGATGTAGAAGGTGAAAAAAATCCTCTGGTGGCCAAATTTGCCGGAAATGGTTTCAGTAAAACTATTATTCACTCTGAAGATGAATTAAATAAAATATTAGACGATTTAAAAGATGCGAAGTACGAAATTACAGAGATTAAAAAAGGTGAAAGACAGAAAAAGGCTCCACTTCCGTTTACTACCAGTACCCTTCAGCAGGAAGCTGCCAAAAGTCTTAACTTTTCTACTTCAAAAACCATGCGGCTTGCCCAGCAGCTCTATGAAGGAGTTGATGTTAAGGGGAATGGAACCATCGGTTTAATTACGTATCTTCGTACGGACTCTATTCGAATCTCTGAAGAAGCCGATCTTAGTGCAAGAGAATTTATCAAAGACAATTATGGCGAGGGTTTTATTGCGGACAAAGAAGCTGTAGTAGATAAGAATAAGAAGATACAGGATGCACATGAAGCAATCAGGCCGACCTATGTAACATTAACCCCAGTGGTGTTAAAGGAATCTTTAAGCAGAGACCAGTACCGTTTATATCAGCTTATATGGAAGAGATTTGTCGCAAGCAGAATGCAGCCTGCTAAATTTGAAACAATCTCAGTTAAAATAGAAGGAAACGGTTATCGTTTTACATCTTCTACCTCTAAATTAATTTTTGATGGCTTTATGACAGTGTATACAGAGGAAGAAGATGAAAAGCAGGGGAATATAATGCTGCATTCCTTGTCAGAGGATGCTAAATTAAAACTGCTAAATTATAACCAATCCCAGCATTTTACTCAACCTCCCGCTCACTATACGGAAGCTTCCCTTGTTAAAACATTGGAAGAATTGGGTATTGGAAGACCGAGTACCTATGCACCAACTATCACAACTATCTTGGTCAGAAGATATATTATTAAGGAAAATAAGAATTTATATGTTTCTGAACTTGGAGAAGTGGTTAATAACATAATGAAACAAGCCTTTCCAAGTATAATTGATGTTAATTTTACTGCGAACCTGGAATCACTTTTAGACCGTGTTGAAGACGGTTCAGTTTTCTGGAAAACAGTTGTAAAGAATTTTTATCCGGATCTAGAAGAGGCTGTAAAAGAAGCTGATAAAGAATTGCAGGAAATAAAGATTGAAGATGAAGTTTCAGATGTAGTTTGTGATGTATGTGGAAGAAATATGGTAATTAAATATGGACCCCACGGTAAGTTCCTTGCTTGTCCGGGATTCCCTGACTGTAGAAATACAAAACCTTATTTTGAGAAGATAGGAGCAGCTTGCCCGCTCTGTGGTAAAGACGTTGTTATCCGTAAAACGAAAAAGGGTCGAAAGTATTATGGATGTGAGAATAACCCGGAATGTGAATTTATGACTTGGCTAAAACCTTCTGAAGTAAAATGTCCAAAGTGCAGCAACTACATGGTGGAAAAGGGTTCCAAGTTAGTATGCAGTGACGAAAAATGTGGATTTATTGTAGCTAAAGCGTAAATAATTTATCGAAAAAAACATATTATTTAGAAAATATGTGTAAAAATAATGGAATAAGTATTGTTTTTGTAAAAAATGTATGTTAAGATTGTTGTTGTAGTGGACTTAATGCCTAAATTATTTGAAATCAAGCTACAGATTTATATATTTTGAGTATTAAATTGGCGGGGTACTGGGAGGACGTTAGATGAGCGTACAATTGCTAGACAAAACAAGAAAAATTAATAAACTTTTGCACAATAATAACTCACAAAAGGTTGTATTTAATGATATATGTGAAATATTAAGTGAAATTTTAGAATCTAATATTCTTGTAATTAGTAAAAAGGGTAAAGTTTTAGGGGTTAAAAATCGTGATGATATTAAAGAAATCAAAGAACTGATTAAGGATTCTGTAGGCGGATATATTGACACACTACTTAATGAAAGACTTTTGAATGTATTGTCAACAAAAGAGAATGTTAACCTGATTACATTAGGTTTTGAATTTGATAATGTGAATGATT
This sequence comes from Anaerocolumna sp., assembly GCA_029239455.1. GTDB lineage: Bacteria > Bacillota > Clostridia > Lachnospirales > Lachnospiraceae > Anaerocolumna. Next base: position 7,948 of record JAQZAX010000048.1, on the reverse strand, counting down.
ATCAAGCTATTATAATCCCAATTGATATTGCTGGTGAACGATTAGGCACTTTATTCTTATATAAGAGTTTTAAACAATATGATATTGATGATATTATTTTAAGTGAATACGGTGTAACTGTTGTTGGACTTGAGATGATGCGTTCTGTGAATGAAGAAAATGCAGAAGAGAATCGCAAAATACAAATTGTTAAATCTGCAATTAGCACACTCTCATTTTCAGAATTAGAAGCTATTTCTCATATTTTTGAGGAATTAGACGGAAATGAAGGAATCCTTGTAGCAAGTAAAATAGCAGATAGAGTAGGCATTACCAGATCGGTTATCGTAAATGCCTTAAGGAAGTTTGAAAGTGCCGGAGTAATTGAGTCAAGATCTTCAGGTATGAAAGGCACATATATAAAAGTTATTAATGATGTAGTTTTTGATGAATTAAAAAAACTGAACAATAAATAGTAATAAAAAATTAAATATATATGCAAATTATAATAAAATATACAGATTTGAAATGGATTTTAACTGTTAACTAAAAGGATTTATGGTAAGACATAAGTCCTTTTTTGATATTTTAAGACAAGATATGGTATAATACTACTAGTTTTTAAATATATCTTGTTTTTTTGACAAATTATAGTTATAATTGCAGTAATGGAAAGGAGCGGTAATTTTGATAAATTCTAATGCATATAATTACATTAATATTTTGGACAAAGCAGCTGATGCAAGTTTGAAAAGAAATGAATTAATCAGTAACAATATTGCGAATGTTGATACTCCGGGTTATAAGAGAAAAGATATTCAGTTTCAAACCTATTTAATGAATGAAATGATGGGGAATGGCTCTTTGGATCAAAAAGTTGCTGGTGCGAATCTTAATTCTCTGGAAGCTTCTGTTTACACAGACCATGTATCATTAAGTTATCGTTTGGATGGTAATAATGTAGATATCGATACAGAATCTGCCAGTCTGGCAGAAAATCAAATCAGATACTATGCATTACTAGATTCAATGTCACAGGAATTTAGTAGAATTAAAACTGCTTTAATTACTAATTAGGGGGCTTTGTTATGTCAATAATGAATGGTATGAATATTAGTGCAAGTGGTATGAGTGCCCAACGGCTTAGAATGGATATTATATCTCAGAATATAGCCAATGTTAATACAACCAGAGATGAGAATGGGGATGCTTATCGCAGACAGGTAGTGGTGTTTGAAGAAAAAAGTGCTGCGCCATTTAGCCAGTATTTAACCAATGCGACCGGAACTTTTGCAGGGAATGGAGTAAAAGTTACAAGAATTATAGAAGATTCAGAAACACCTATGAACATGGTTTATGATCCTGCGCATCCTGATGCAAATGCAGAAGGTTACGTGTCTTATCCAAATGTTAATACAGTAACAGAAATGACGAATTTAATTGATGCAAGCAGATCTTATGAGGCCAATGTAACCGCATTTAATGCAACGAAAAACATGGCTTTAAAAGGTTTGGAAGTAGGCAAATAACAGGGGGTAAATCATGGATATCACAGCTTTGAACAGTCTACCTAGTCTAAGTTCATACAATAAAAGTACCACTGCTATAGACAGTGAGAATCGAAATAAAACATTTGAACAACTTTTTCAATCTGCAGTTAATATGGTAAATGAAACCAATGATTTATCAAATGCTGCTGAACAGGCAGAAATTTCTTATGCACTTGGATTATCAGACAGTACACATGATCTTATGGTTGCTCAGGAGAAGGCGAATCTTTCCCTTCAATATACTGTAACAGTAAGGAATAAAGTACTAGAGGCATATAAGGAGATTATGAATCTCCAATTCTAACTATAGACTAGAGGAGCAAGAGAATGGCTGAGAGATTAAAACAGATACCAATAAGGCTATTAGCTCAATGGAATAAATACACCAGCAAGCAGAAAACGATTATCGTTAGTGTAGTGTCTATTGTGTTTTTAACTTTACTATTTTTGTATATTCTGATGAGCAGAACACAATATAGAACGTTGGTAGTCACTGAAACACCAAGAGAAGCAAGTGAAGTAGCTGATTTATTGGAAGCAGAAGGAATAGAATTTAAACTGGGAAGTGATTCTGTTACCATATCTGTAGATGAAAAAAGACATTCGGAAGCACTGCTACTCATTGCAGGAAGTGACGTTTCAGCAGACGGATTAACAATAGAAGCATTAATGAATAATGATTTAAGTACTACAAACAGCGATCGAACTCTAAAGAATCATTTATATATTCAAAATGAAATAAGAAAATATTTGTTAACAATGACCGGAATATCCGATGCTCAAGTTACGTATGTACCTGATGATAACAGTTACAGCGTTCTTACGGAAAGAGAGGATTATCCGGCTAGTGTTGCGTTAACAATCACGGATGATTTTGAATTATCTTCTGCAGAAACGGTAGCGGAGTATGTTGCTGCATCTATCGGTAATGAATCCACGGATAAAATTAAAGTAATCGATCAAAACGGTAATTTGTTATTTGGCGGAAAAGAAGATTTATATTCCGGTAGCTCCAGTTCCGTGTTAGAGTATCGAGAAAAACTTCAAAATACATATAATAATAATATTTATATATTAATGATGAAACTAGGTTATGATGATGTTCAATCCATGTTTAACTGGAGTTTAAACATGGATAAGGTAACCCAGCTATTTACGGAGCAAATTCCTGCGGAAGGACAAGATCAAGGTCTGTATAAGAATTATTATTCTTATGAAGCTGAGAATGCCAGTGGCTCCGGCGGTGTCCCGGGAACAGATTCCAATGATGAAATAACTTATAATGTAGAGGATGATGCTAATTCAGATTCTTCCGTATCTACGTTGCAGATTGAATATTTACCTAGTGAACGAGTTACTAATACGGAATTTGAAGTTGGGGCTGTAATACCGGAGGAATCATCCGGAAGTATAGTATGCACCCAAGTTGTAACATATAAAGAAGAAGACTTAGAACTGCAAGGATTACTCGATGATATCTCTTTTGATGAATATGTAGTTCAGAATAGTGATAGAAGGCAGCTTGAGGTTGGTGAGGATATCTATAATCTAGTGTCCTTAGCAACCGGCATCTCAGCGGAACGTATACAAATACTTGCTTATGAACAGCCTGTATTTATTCCTAAAGTATCTAACATAGATTGGACTCTTTATTTATCCATCTTGTTAGCAGTTTTAATCATTGCCCTATTATTATTTGTAGTATTGAAGGGAACTTCACCAGTGGAAGTGACTGAGCTGGAACCGGAATTATCTGTAGAGCAATTGCTTGCTACTACGAAAGAGAATCAGGTATTGGATGACATAGAATTTAGCGAAAAATCCGAAGCAAAGAAAATGATAGAGAAGTTTGTAGATGAAAATCCAGAGGCCGTTGCACAGTTATTACGAAATTGGTTAAGTGATGATTATGGCTTATAAGATCAGTATATTCTAGTAAATGTTTAGGGGGATAGTATATGCCTAAGAATAGTGAAATGACAGGAATACAAAAAGCAGCGGTGCTATTAATAGCTCTTGGACCAGAGAAATCTTCCAATATATTCAAGCATTTAAAAGAAGATGAAATCGAGATGCTGACATTAGAAATAGCAAATACCAGAAGTGTGTCTCCTTCCATGAAGGAACAGATTTTAAATGAATTTTATGAGATATGTCTGGCGCAGCAGTACATAGCAGAAGGTGGTATTGCCTATGCAAAAGAACTTTTAGAAAAGGCGCTGGGTCAGGACAAAGCAAGAGATGTTATTGGCAAATTAACTGCTTCCCTACAGGTTCGACCATTTGAATTTGTACGTAAAACCGATGCAAGTCAGATGCTAAACTTTATACAGGATGAGCATCCTCAGACAATTGCACTGATATTATCTTATCTTTCTTCTAATCAGGCATCCGCCATAATTTCAGCGCTGCCACCGGATAAACAGGCAGACGTTGCAAAGCGTATTGCACAGATGGACCGTACTTCCCCTGATGTTATTAAGGAAGTGGAAAGAGTATTAGAGCGTAAGCTGGCATCCTTAGTAAATCAGGATTATACAATTGTTGGTGGTGTGGATTCTATTGTAGCTATATTAAATACTGTTGATCGTGGAACAGAAAAGCATATTATGGAAACTCTCGAAATTGAAGAACCTGAATTGGCAGATGAAATCAGAAGAAAAATGTTTGTATTCGAAGATATTTTATCTTTGGATGATAAATCAATTCAGAGAGTTCTTAGAGAAATCGATAATAATGAATTAGCAGTAGCATTAAAGGGTTCCACAGAAGAAGTACAGACAGTTATATTCAACAATCTTTCCAAGCGTCTTGTTGTTATGATTAAGGAAGATATGGAATTTATGGGACCTGTACGTTTAAAAGATGTTGAAGAAGCACAGCAAAAAATTGTTAACATTATTAGAAAATTAGAAGACTCCGCAGAAATTATTATTTCAAGAGGTGGAGGTGATGAGATTATTGTCTAATATTATTAAATCAGGTCGCGTTTTTATGAATCTGGAGGATACCAAGGTAATTAAATCAGACGAGAAAATAAATCAGCTCTTTTTGATTAATATTAACAAACAGAATGAGATTAGTGATGAATTTGCTGTAACGGAAGAAGGCACATTTCAAGAAGGATTAAATGCACTTGTAATTGATCAGACCAGTGAAGAATACATCGAAAAATTTCAGACAGAGCTTGAAAGACAACGAGAAGAGATACTTGACAATGCTCGTAAAGAAGCGGAACTAATTATAACAAAGGCACAGATAGATAGTCAAAGAACCAGTGAATATTTGTATGAAGATGCAAAAAAGCGTGGATATGAAGATGGAATGCTAAAAGCGGCATCGCAAACCCAGGCTACGAAGCGGCAATATGATGATTTGGCAAACAAATTAAAAGATGATTACACGGAACAAATCGCAATTCTGGAACCGGAATTTTGCAATATATTGATAGAATTACTAAAGAAAATAACCGGTGTCATTGTAGAAGATAAAAAGGACATAATTTTATATCTGATTCACAATGCCATATTGCACGCTGATAACTGTAAAACATTCATTATTAGAACCTCGAAAGAAGATTATGATCTTGTTGCATCAAAAAAGGAAGAGTTATTAGAATTAATACAAAGTGAATCTGTGGGTATTGATATTGTTGCTGATAAAGAACTTAATAAGAATCAGTGCTTCATAGATACTGAAAGCAGTATTATTGAGTGCAGCCTGGATGTACAACTGAATGGATTAATTCAGGATATCAAACTATTATCGACCCAGACAGATAACTTTACCCGCTCCGGAATTGTATAAGCTGTACCACAAATAGCGAAAACTTAGAAGTTTCGCAATTACCTAGATACTTTCAATAAAAAAAGGAATGGTAGATAGAATGACAGTCTCAAATCTCTATAAATATTATAATTTAATAAATAATAATTATGAGAAAACCTTAGGAAAAGTTGTTAAGGTTGTTGGACTTACCATAGAATCTATTGGACCCAGTGCTAATTTAAACGATTTATGTATGATTGAATCAAAAGATAAAAAGCAAAAAGTAAGCGCTGAAGTTGTAGGATTTAAAGAAAACAGATTATTATTAATGCCTTTAGGTACAGTAGAAGGAATTGGGATTGGAAGCACGGTAGAGTGTGCCAAGGAACCACTAAAGGTAAAGGTAGGAGAAAATCTTCTTGGCAAAATATTAGATGGATTGGGGACCCCCCTGGATAACACTGAATTAGAATATGAAACAAGTTATTCTGTCTCTGCTGCACCGCCAGACCCCATGAAACGTAAATTAATTAGTGATGTTCTTCCGCTAGGAGTAAAGGCCGTTGATGGTATGATTACTGTTGGAAAAGGTCAAAGAATTGGAATATTTGCTGGTAGTGGTGTTGGTAAAAGTACATTGTTAGGTATGTTTGCAAGGAATACGAAAGCAGATATTAATGTAATTGCACTTATTGGTGAACGTGGAAGAGAAGTTCGTGAATTTATTGAGCGGGACTTAGGAGAAGAAGGTTTAAAACGATCCGTTGTTGTTGTTGCTACATCAGATAAACCGGCATTAATACGTAAGAAGGCAGCACAAACGGCAACGGCAATTGCTGAATATTTCAGAGATACAGGAAAAGATGTATTACTAATGATGGATTCCCTTACTCGTTTTTCTATGGCACAAAGGGAAATTGGTTTAGCATCCGGAGAACCTCCTGTGACCAGAGGATATCCACCAAGCGTATACTTTGAGATGCCAAAACTCCTGGAACGGGCAGGTAATTCCGGAGAGGGTTCAATTACCGGATTGTATACCGTATTAGTAGATGGTGATGATTTTAATGAACCAATAACAGATACTGCAAGGGGAATTCTGGATGGACATGTTATGTTAACCAGAAAACTTGCCAATAGGAATCATTATCCAGCAATTGACGTACTTCAGAGTATATCCCGTGTTATGACTTCTATTATTTCCGAGGAACATAAATGCGCCTCCGGTAATTTAAAGATGGTTTTGGCCACGTATAGCGAAGCAGAAGACTTAATCAATATTGGAGCCTATAAAAACGGTTCTAACAAAAATATAGATTATGCAATATCTAAAATTGAAGCTGTAAATACGTTTTTATTACAGGATGTGAATGAAAAATTAAGCTTTGAACAAATCAGGGAAGAACTAATACAAATATTTTCGGATTAGGTGAATGAATGATTAAATTTAGATATAATTTAGAAAATATTTTAAATATAAAATATAAGATGGAAGAACAGGCAAAAACCGCATATGGAAGTGCCAACCAGAAGCTCTTATTGGAACAGGATAAATTAAGCGAATTAAATAATAAAAGAGCTTTTTATCAAGAACAGTTAAAGAAGCTAATGTCTTCCAATTTAAATATATTAAAAATCAAGAAAACCAAAGACGGTATTGAGATAATGAAGCTTTATATCAAACAACAGGAAGCAGTAGTAAAGAAAGCAGAACAGCAGCTTGAAATTGCAAGATCAAGGCTTAATGCAGCGATGCTGGAGAGAAAAACTCATGAGAAGTTAAAAGAGAATGCATATTTAAACTTTATGAAAGAATATGAAGCGGAACAAAGAAAAGAAATAGATGAATTGGTTAGTTTTAAATATAATAGTCCTGCTGACAACCCGGAGGAAATATAATGGCAAAAAAGAATCAAAAGCGAGATAATATTGATAAAATGAATAAAAAAGAAAATGCAAAGCACAAAGTCAGTGGATTTTTTATTGTGATTCTCATTGTATTGGTATGGCTGGCTATTTTTGCCCTCTTAATTAAGTTAGATGTTGGTGGGTTTGGCAGTTCCATCTTAAGACCATTAATTAAAGATGTACCTATTATTAACAGAATATTACCAGCAGCCTCTGATGAACAAATTGCTTATGAAAACAATTATCCTTACCAGACAATAGAAGATGCTGTAGAGTACATAAAGCTATTAGAAGAGTCAAATGACAGTTTAACCAAGGAGAATCAAACGATGCAGGATAGAACCTCTGAACTTGAAGCTGAAGTAGCAAGGTTGAAAACGTTTGAAGACAATCAACTGGCTTTTGAAGAGAGAGTTAAAGAATTTGAATCCAATGTAGTTTTTGGTGATACAGCACCAGATATCGAAGAGTACAAGAAATATTATGAGGAAATCAACCCTACCAATGCAGAAACTTTATATAAGCAGGTAGTGGAGCAAACACAGATATCCGAGGCCATTATCCAAAAGGCAGATATCTATAAAAAAATGGATCCTGGTGCTGCTGCAAAGATTTTTGAAACAATGAGCGCTGACATTGATTTGGTAGCACAAATGCTTCTTAGCATGAGTTCAAGTGAGAGTTGATTGATATTAGAGGAAATGGATTCTACAGCGGCGGCTAAAATTACGAAAAAAATGTTT
>JAQZAX010000047.1 GCA_029239455.1 Anaerocolumna sp. | reverse complement strand
TTATTCCATCTAAAGAACGTAACAAATCCCCAAATCTTATTGTTCCATCTATCAATAAATCTCTTATTATTAGAAATGTCCATTTACTACCTATGATATCTATTGCTGCTTCAATAGGACATTTTTCATTAGGATTTCCTCTTTCAAGTTTGATTTCTGACATAAATAAAACCCCTTTCAGTTACTGATTTTTCACAATAGTTACTTTTTTGAAATTATATGAAAAAAATATCACTACTTTTCAAAGTATAGTATAAATAATATAATGGCAATATGCAAGAAAATTAAATAATAAGGAGAATAAAATTATGAATACTTTTAAAAATTATACTTTAAAAAATTTAAACTTAAAGAACAGAATTGTTATGCCACCAATGTGCGTATACTCTTCTGACGTGACTGGTATAGCAAATGATTTTCATTATACTCATTATGTTACCAGAGCTATTGGTGCAGTAGGTCTTATAATAGTTGAATCTACAGGAGTAATTGAAAATGGAAGGACAACAGATAGTGATTTAGGGATTTGGAATGATATGCATATTGATGGGCTAAAAAAAATTGTTGATGGTGTTAAAAAGCATGGTTCTAAAATTGCAATACAATTAAATCATGGTGGAAGAAAATATACAGGTACAGCTAGCCAAGCTGTAGCTCCAAGTGCTGTTAAATTTGATGGAAAAAGTATATTGCCTAAGGAATTAACTAAAGATGAAATTAAGGAAATTGTACTAAATTTTAAAGAAGCAGCTAAAAGAGCAGATAAAGCTGGATTTGATGCTATAGAAATACATGGAGCACATGGTTATTTAATACATCAATTTCTATCACCATTATCAAATTTAAGAAAAGATGAGTATGGTGGAGATATAAAGAATAGAACCAGATTTCTAAAAGAAATATTACAAGTTGTAACTAAGGTATGGCCAAAAGAAAAAGCAATTTTGCTTAGAGTATCAGCTTATGATTATAAAGATGGCGGAATAACATCAAATGATATGGTTGAAATTATAAATGAAATTAAAGAGTATATTGATATAGTGCATGTTAGTACTGGAGGATTAATTCCGGTAGAAATAAATGCATATCCAGGATATCAAATAAATTATTCAAGCAAAATTAAAGAAAAATGTAACATTCCTACAATAGCGGTTGGATTACTTACAGATGTTAATATGGCTGAAGAAATAATATCGAATGATAGAGCAGATTTAGTTGCAGTTGGTAGGGAACTTTTAAGAAATCCATACTTTGTGTTAAATGAAGCAAAAATTAGAAACTTAGATTTTGATTATCCAGAACAATATAAAGGTGCTTTCAATTAATACTCTGAAGTTAAATACTCTATGTTATACCAGTACGGTGAAGCATATCATACAGTAAAATGTTTTGGAAGAAAGATTATTATTTTGCATATTCTCAAAAACGAACAAGAATTTACATGAATATACAAATGAGTTGTATTTGAAGCAAAGTTCAATGTATAATATTTCTATGGGTATATTACCCATGGAAACCTGCTTTCTATTGTATGATTTCTTGATAAATTTAGAATCAGAGATGGCCCATAATGATACAGAGCAGTGTTGATTTATAATTAAAAATGAACCGTTCATTTTTAATTATAAATCAACAAAATTATGGTAAATAAAGGACTAATATGTTATTATGTTTAAAATAGTTTAGGAGGATGCTTATGAAAGATGAGATAGTAATTATTAGCGAAAGCAATTTGGTTGGAAAGCACAAAGAAGAGCAGGAACCTTACGAATATGTAAAATATGAGGTTACTCCACGTAATGATTTTGGTCAGTGTTATATTGCGATTTATGAAATTCCTCCTATGAAATCAAATTATCCATATCATTATCATATAGCGAATACCGAAGTGTTTTATATTATCAGCGGACAAGGCATCTTAAGAACACCGAATGGGGACAGAAATATTAAATCAGGAGATTTTATTGTGTGCCCTCCCTCAGAAAAAGGAGCACATAAAATAGTCAATAGTTCAGATAGTGAAGTACTGAAATATATAGATTTTGACACTACAAATTCGCCCGATATTGTTCGCTATCCAGATTCGGATAAAACGGGAATTATACTTCATAACCAGCCCAGTATATTTTTCAAAAATGAGGATAAAGCAAACTATTATGACGGAGAAAATATTTAACGGATAATGTTTGAGGTAGGAAATGTTGCTAGTAATGGCCTAATTGTTACCCTAGAACCGTAGGGCATACGGAGATAGCCTGCTGATACTGTAACCACTAGGTTGCTTGAACAGGAAGCCCCCACTTCTAAAGTGGTGGGAGCATGTCACAATCTTGATGAAAATCCTGTTACAATTAGGCGTTGCACAGAACTGGAAAATATAAGGACTTATTATGACTTTTTTAGAACTCATGAGAAAGAGTTTCTTTAAAATTCGAGAATGAAGGGGTGTAGCAAAATGAAATACAGCAAAACAAATAATAGCTTCTATTGTCATAAAATGAACTGTATTTTTGCAACAACCCTTCTCTAACCTAAATTCTTGAATGAACTTCCTTTATTATCATAATATCTTCTTCAATATCTTATATAATATCTTATTTACATCTTATATTAACATCTCATTTCACTATCTCATTTCGGATCTACCTGCATATTTCTTCTCAAAAAACGCTAAAAGCTGATACAATCCCGTAGCCACAAAACAAAGAATTACAATGGACATAATCACCCAATCCAGTTTAAACACCTGGCTGCCATAAATAATTAGATAACCCAAACCTGCCTTGGCAGCAAGAAATTCTCCAATAATAACGCCTACTAAGGACAAACCGATATTCACCTTCATAACGCTAATCAAAGAGGGAATATTACTGGGAATAACGACTTTAAGTAAAACATCCCGTTTATTACCACCAAGAGTACGTATTAATTTTATTTTATCTTCTTCAATATTAGCAAAATCAGTATATAGAGTAATAATGCTTCCAAATACTGCAACAGAAATAGCTGCAACGATGATAGTTTTGACGTTATTTCCCAACCACACAATAAAAACGGGTGCCAGTGCTGATTTAGGAAGACTGTTAAGAACTACCAGATAGGGCTCAAGAATCTTTGCAATGGTATCGTTCCACCACAAAAGGACGGCCACCAGCAGACCTATGACAATTACCAGAGAAAAGCTGATAAAAGTCTCTAGTAATGTAATTCCAATATGATAAAATATACTGCCATCTGCTGCCATTTCCATAAATGTTTTCACTACTCTTGAAGGACTGCTGAATATAAATGAATTCACTATGGAAAGTCTGGTAGTTATCTCCCATAGTGCAATAAAACTTACAATTATTATTAACTGATAAAATCGTATGGTACGCATTTTAGCAATGTATTTTAATAAATATTTCTGGTGGGAGGGAGAAAAACCAAGTTCTTCTGAAGTAACACTTTTTTTAGTTAATTTCATTATGATTTAACTCCTTCCATATTAAATTGAAGTAGTCCTTAAATTCAGGAGCACTTCTTGAGCGAAATGGAGTTTTATCCTCTACCGTCAGATTCACTTCAATGATACTTTTAACAGTTCCTGGCCGTTTAGTTAATACAATAATGCGATCTGCCATGGAGACCGCTTCCGATATATCATGAGTAATTAAAATCGCTGTCTTTTTTTCCTTTCTAATGATGCTCCATATATCATCGGCAACTTCAAGACGTGTCTGATAATCCAGAGCTGAAAAAGGCTCGTCAAGCAGTAAAATATCCGGTTCCAGCAACAGAGTACGAATTAAAGCTGCCCTCTGGCGCATTCCACCTGATAATTCAGAAGGCTTCGCATTTTTAAAGGTAATTAATCCATAAGTTGACAGCATATCATTGATTAATACATAACTGCTGTCAGTTAATTTGTGCTGAATTTCTAAACCTAAGGTTAAGTTTTTAAGTGTTGACCTCCACTCTAGCAGATGATCTTTCTGCAGCATATATCCTATATTTTTCCCTGAAAACTTTATGTTTTTATTTTCTATATTGATATCACCATTGTCAGGACGAATAAGGCCTGCTATTAATGATAGAAGAGTTGATTTACCGCACCCACTTGGGCCAACAATCGCAAGAAATTCACCATCATTTACATGAAAAGAAACATCTTTAAGAGCAAGTGTTTCTCCATCTAAATTATGGTAACTATAACTTACGTCTTTTATTTGTAATAGTTCTCCCATAGGTACCTCCTATTATTGTTATACAGTATTATATGAATCCTATTTCGATAGGTTACCTTTGCCAAAATATAAAGTAATACTGCAAGGGATAGGAAATGTTTTGGTAAATAAGGCATATATATTAATAAATTGTCAACCTGTATGGAAGAAGCGGGAATTTCACCCTTAGAACGATGTAGACCAACGATTTAAGGGGCAAGGAATACTAATCGGCATTTTAGATACTGACATTGAATATACAATTTCACTATTATATAAAATATAATTTGCCATATGGCAACATTTACATTAGAATATAAGTATCGTAGCAATAAAAGAACCAGCGAAACTTCTAAATAACTTAAGGAGACCATTATGAGAGACTTTGTTATAACAGCAGATTCTAATTGTGATTTGTTACCAGAATACATAAAAGAGAAAAAGATAGGAATAATTCCACATTATTATGATATAGACGGAGTTACTTATGGCGATGAGATTAATTTAACAACGAAAGAATTCTATGATAAGATGCGAGAAGGCAAAATGCCTACTACCATGGCAAGCAATCCGGCGGTAATAAGAGATACCTTTCAAAAATATATAGACCAGGGAGTTGATGTATTACATATCAGTTTTTCTTCTGCCCTAAGCGGAGGACACAGCAATGTTGTAGTTGGAGCGGCAGAAATCTGCGAAGAAAATCCTGGAAGCAAAATAGTGGTATTAGACTCTCTTAATGTATCATTAGGAGAAGGAATGGTCATCATGAAGGCAGTTATGATGAAGGAAGCCGGAAAATCCATGGAGGAAATCATTACCTGGATAGAAGAGAATAAGCTGCATTTTTGTGTTCAATTTACCGTAGACGATTTATTTCATCTGCAAAGGGGCGGCAGAGTATCTAAGTTAACTGCCATCGTTGGAAGTATGATTAACGTTAAGCCGATTCTCGTAGTTAATAACGAAGGAGGCCTTGTTTCAGCGGGTACAGTAAGAGGTCGTAAGAAATCCTTGTCAACCATCGTAGATAATATGGAAAAACAGATGGGAAGATATAAGGAAGAGGATATGGTAATCTGTGTAGTACATGGAGATGCCTTAGAGGAAGCTGAATATGTAGTGGGACTGATCAAAGAGAAATTCCCTAATAAATCAGTCATTGTAAATTCCGTCAGCCCAAGTATCGGAGCACACTCCGGACCCGGTGCCATTGGAATTATATACATGGGAGAGAGTAGATAAATATCTGGAATAAAGGTTGTAGCCGGGGCGGTTATTAATAAACAACTTATTATATCTTTTGATATATATGGTATATATGGTATATATAGGAATATATGGTACACATTATATATCGTTGACACTATAGTATTAAAGTAGTATAATATGCTTAACAAGACAGCTGGAGGATAGATCCAAACTATCCGTCTCGGCGAAAATTAGTTAACTACAAAATAGTCGTCCTAACTTTTAGCGGAGTGCAGGACGGCTATTTTTTGCGATTGTTATCTTTAGCGAGTGTTATGATAGCTACAAGCATAATTACAAAAGTGAATAAGTCACTATATGTAATGTACATAAGCACCACCCCTTTCAACAAGAATCGAAACGGATGACATGACCGTCCTACCGGCTGCCTGGGTAAGCATATTATATTATCAATGTAGTATAGACTTATGGTGTTGAATAATTTATTTTATTATTTTAATGCATTGTGGCTCTAATGCTCACATTGCATTCTGGACATTTCTGTTTTGTCTTTTAGGTATGTTTAAGGATAAAGTAGAGATAGCTGGACTTAATGAAGAAAAGAATAAGCTGGATAGTATAATAGCAACTTAGAAATAAAGAGTTAATTCTAAACCGTTACGACTTCGTATAGATGAGAACTTATCTAGGTTTTTCAAAAGCTGGAAATGGGATTTGAACCCACGGCTTCCTCATTACGAGTGAGGTACTCTACCGACTGAGTTATTCCAGCACATAAAGAAAGGATAAAGCAAGTCGAGGTGACGGGATTCGAACCCACGGCCTCTGCGTCCCGAACGCAGCGCTCTACCAATCTGAGCCACACCTCGTTTGTAAGGATAATGGTAGGAAAACCCTTACACTTGCCAAATAATTATGCTACTTTTAATTAAAAAAGTCAAGATGTAATTAAAGATATTCAGGCTAAAATTGTTACTATTCAGCCTTACGGCTTCATAGCAACAATTGATGCACACAAAGTGCAAAAAAACACTTTGGCGCATGAAATTCTCGGGTTTTGTTACACAAAACATCTCGCGGTACTAAAGGCTGAATAGTAACCTATAATTCAACGCTAAAATTCAACTCCCATTTACATATTCTTATAATAATAAATAGCAATCTGGGTTCGGTCTCTTAAGGATAACTTCTCTAGAATTAAACTAATATAATTACGAACAGTTCCTTCACTTAAGAAAAGAAGTTCAGAGATTTCTTTATTAGATAGGCCATCTGCTATTTTTGTAATAATTTCATATTCTTTTTCAGTTATACCAAAGGAGGCATAGTTTTTTGAAGAATTCATCTGATGTAACATGCCTGGCAGTTTGGTAATAATTTCATTACCATAAACATTCTGTCCTTTATTTACCGCATGGAGGGCAGTAATAATTCCATCAAAATCCTGCTTTAGCATATAGCCTTTTGCGCCAATATTTAAAGCTTTAATAATATAATCATCGTCTAAGAAGGTGGTAAGATATAGAATCTTGGCATCCTTATGCTTGCCTAAGATAAGTTCTCCAGCTTCAAGTCCAGTCATAACATCCATACGGATATCCATAAGTAATACATCCGGTTTTAATTCATCATATAGTGTCACGCCTTCTTTCCCGTTATTACCGGTACCAACTACCGTAATGTCTGCATCTGAATCTAAAATGATTTTTAGGGACTGGCAGACCAACTTATCATCATCAACAATTAACACTCTCATGATTCGTACTCCTCTTTCTATATAAGATAACTAGATAATTGCGAAACTTAAGAGCTTTCGCAATTTGTGATACATATTATACAATTCTGGAGCAAAAGTTAAGCAGAAACAGCAAATATGCAGCAACTACGTACTAAACTACTTGGGGATTGTAATAAAGATTCGAAACCCATCTTCCAGATTAAAATTAATATTTCCATTAAAATTCTTTACCCGATCCGTGATATTTTGAAGCCCTATTCCATCCATATATAATTGATTCTCGATTAACTTACTTAACTTCTCTTTCATAAGAAAATCCATTGTACCGTTATCTGAAATAATGAGCTGATACAGAGCCGGGTGCTCTCTAACACTTACTACAACTTTAGTTGCATTGGAATGCTTCATTATATTAGATAACGCTTCCTTAATAATTGCAAGAATGGAATACTTGAGTTTCAGTTCCGGATTGGATTTGATATCATATTCAAAACTAATATTGCAAAATGTAAACTCTTTTATAATTGTATCTATGCTTGTGTACAGATCGATGGATTCATTATGCATATTGTGAATACTATTCCGAATACTGTCCATTCCTTCTGAAAGGGATTCTTTTAGGGACGCGAGCCCTTCTTTTGTTATTTCCTCCTTTGTAATGGTAAGCAGTGCGCCAATCTGTATTAGTGACCTGGATAAGAGATGACCAATGTTATCATGAATCTCCTTTGAGATACGATTTCGCTCATTTAGCGTAGCAAGATTAACTTCGTAATCCTGATTTTCTAATAAGCTCTGATTTTTTTGTTCCTGTAAGATAGCAAGTTCTTTTGTGGTGTCTCTCAATTCATTATATTCGGATAAGAGACGGATTGCAGCAGTAGTTCTGTTTTTTAAGAACCACGCCAACATTGAAAAGACTAAGGTGAATGTTATAATGCTTAAATTTAATTCATGAAAATTTCGAAATAACGGAGCCACTATTAAGAAAGCTAGTATCTGATAATCATAAAGCGCGATATCGTAAATGACAAGTGGCAGGAAGATAAAGCTGTCAGGTATCAATAGACATAAGGCAATATAGATAAGATAGTAGGCTAGTTTTATTCTCCTGTCATCGGAATAAGTGCTAAGACAAGTAATAATCAAAGCTAAAATAATAGGAATTATCATATATATTTCTTGAACTTCTAACATATATAAAATAATGCTGCAGACGAAGAGAAATATTTTATCATGAATTTCCAGCATATTGCCTCCTAAAGTGTATCTTTTGATTAATTTAATTAGTTTCGCAATTACCAACATAATCAATTTAATAATAGCAAAACTGGATAAAAAAAGCAATGGATATGAATTTGTATTAAATGACAGGTGTTACATTTGTCATATTAGTTTGTGACTCTTTTCACTAGTGATATACTGTATAATAAGATATAGTATTGTTAGTAAGTTAAATCAGGGAGGTTATCATAATGATTGTTGATGTTAAAAACTTAGTAAAGAGATATGATAAATTGGTTGCATTAGATCATTTGAACTTATTTGTTGAAGAAGGAGAAATATTTGGCTTATTAGGACCTAACGGCTCCGGTAAGACAACAGCAATTAATTGTATTTTATCACTGTTAAAATATGATAAAGGTACTATTGAGATTTTTGGTAAACCAATGAGTCAGGATGCTTATGATATTAAAAGAAATATTGGAATTATCATGCAAAATGTTGCTGTATTTGATGAACTAACAGTTTATGAAAATATCTCATATTTTTGCAGTCTCTATATTAAAGATAAAAGTGAAGTAAAACGGCTGACCCAGGAAGCAATAGAATTCGTTTCCTTGGAAGACTTCACCAAGTTTCATCCAAAGAAACTAAGCGGCGGCTTACTTCGAAGATTAAATATCGCATGTGGAATCGCTCACAAACCCAAGCTTATTATATTAGATGAACCAACAGTTGCTGTAGATCCACAGAGTAGAAACAAGATTTTAGAGGGAATTAAAAAACTAAATGCAGATGGAGCAACTATTATCTACACTTCACATTATATGGAAGAAGTGGAACAGCTTTGCAGCAGAATTTCCATTATTGATAAAGGTAAAGTTCTGGCAACCGGAACTAAGGATGAATTAAAAGCAATGATTTCTTTAGGTGAGAAAATAACGGTGGAAGCTTATAATCTGCAGGAGGAGCAACTAGATGATTTATCCAAATTAACCAATGTATCTTCCTTGGAATATTCCGATAACTGCCTTGAGATAAAATCTAAAAAAGGGAAAAACAACTTAATCGATGTTCTTGATTATCTGCAAAAGAATGAAATAAATTTCGGGAAAATTTATACACAGATGCCAACATTAAATGATGTATTTCTTGAAATAACAGGAAAAGAATTAAGGGACTGAAAGGAGTAATGTATGTTTTTTCGATTATATAAAACAAGAATAAAATGTTTGCTAAAAAACAGAGAAACACTATTTTGGTCCTTTGGTTTTCCAATATTACTTTCCATATTCTTTTATATGGCCTTTAGTAACCTGACAAGTGAAGATTCCATTGATACAATACCAATTGCTGTCATTCAAGAGCAAAATATTGATCCCTCTTTTATGGAATTAATTGAATCTATAGAAATTACAGAAGATAAAAAGCTGTTTCATGTACGGTCTGTTAGTATAGAGATGGCGAAAAAACTTTTAAATGAGGGGATAGTGAAAGGTATCATTGATTATGAAGAAGATATAACACTTTATTTGAAAGAAAATGGAATCCAGCAGTCAATTATTAAAACTTTTGTTGACGGTTATATGCAAAAGAGTCAGACCATTAGGAATATTGCTTCATTAAATCCAGAAGTTCTAAGTCAGGAATTCCTTGAAGAGATAGTACAACATAAGGACTACATTCAAAATGGTACAATGAATCAAAAGAGTCCGGATTACACACTGATTTATTTCTATTCACTGATTGCCATGACCTGTATGTTTGGATGTAACTGGGGATTTCGTGAAATGGTAGATATTCAGGCGGACCAATCTGCCATAGGTGCCAGAATTAATGTTGCACCAACGAATAAAATGAAATTATTGATAAGCAATCTTTTAGCGGCGTTTACTCTGCATTTTAGCAGTATAGTATTATTGTTTGCATTTCTAAATAATGTACTTAGAATTAAGTTTGGGGATGATATGGGATTACTCCTTCTTATCAGCTTTATCGGCTCTCTTTGCGGAATTTCATTTGGTGCATTTGTGTGTGTAGCATTTAAAATCAATGTTAAAGCACGTGAAGTTATTCTAACCGCCATATCAATAGGCGGTGGTTTTCTGGCAGGTATGATGAATGTAGAAATCAAATATCTGATAGCAACCAAAGCACCTGTTGTTGGATATATCAATCCGTCCAGTCTGATAACGGATGCGCTTTACAGTTTATACTATTATGAAAACAATAGCAGGGTATATTTTAATCTGGCCATACTTTCCGTGCTTACAATTTTCTTTGTTATTGTAACATACTGCAAGATAAGGAGGAGAGAATATGCAAGTATTTAAACTATATTTTAAATTATTAAGAAGTGTTGCTACTTCTCTTCTATTATATTCCGTAATATTTGTTGGAATTACAGTCATGCAAACAGTAAACCGTTCCGATGATACAACAGGATTTATGCAAGAAAAAATTGATACTGCCATTGTTAATTACAATGAAGACAGCCCACTAGTCCAAGGACTTATAGAATATCTCAGCGAATACTGCGACTTTGCAGACCTTGGTGATGAAGAAGACGAATTACAGGATGCCTTATTCTTTCGGCAGGTAGAATATATACTAACGATACCCTATGGATTTGGCGAAGAATTTATAGCAGGGCTAAATGTTGGTGTTGAGAAAAAAACGGTACCGGATGCAGTTTATGCAACTACCGTGGATGAGGCAATCAATACGTATCTTAATACAGCCAGAATGTATTTAGAAACAATCCCGGATATTACAGAGGAAGAGTTGGTCACTTATGTGAATAGTGACTTAAAGGTACAGGCTCAAATAGAAATCTATGGGAAAGCGGACAGCAATAATCATAGTTTTTATATGTATTATACTAATTTTGCTGCATATATCATCATGAGCGGTTGCCTGATTGGTGTCAGCCTGATTATGCTGTCATTCCATAATACCAACATCAGGCGCAGAAATCTTGTTTCGCCCATTACACTAAAGAGCTTGAATATACAACTTATGGAAGGCAATCTGATTTTTGTTTTAGGGTACGATTTACTGTTAATCGTATTAGGCTATATATTAAACGCTGATAAAACCATAAATACCAACGTACTTATGCATTGGTTAAATATCATAGTATTTTCAGTTAGTGCCTTAAGTATAAGTTATCTTGCAGCTATGCTGGTAAAAAGTAAGCAGGCAAATGAAGCATTATCCGTAATCTTACCTTTAGGATTAAGCTTTATCAGCGGGGCATTTGTTCCTCAATTCTTATTAGGTGACTCCGTATTACATTTTGCAAGTTTTGCACCTGTATATTGGTTTGTAAAAGCAAATGATACCATAGCCTCAATAAGTACGCTTAATATTACCAATGCAAAACCTATCTTATATTATATGGTAATACAATTAGGATTCGCTGTTGCATTTTTTGCATTATCTATGGTTATTAGTAAAAATAGAATGCAAAGAGAATACTAATAATATTTCAAACAAATGTTCTTTTAGCAGTTGATTTTAACGATAGCATATGTTAAAATACTCTAAAAGAACATTTGTTTGTATGTAGAGGTGACATGATATGATAATCGAAGAGAATATGTCAGTACAAAAAAAATTAGAGATTTTATCAGATGCAGCTAAATATGATGTAGCATGTACATCCAGTGGAGTAGACAGGAAGGGAACTTCCGGAGGCCTTGGCAACACAGTAGCTGCCGGAATCTGTCATACTTTTTCAGCAGACGGAAGATGTATCTCCTTGCTTAAGATATTATTTACCAATGAATGCATCTTTGATTGTAAATATTGTTTAAACCGATCCTCTAACGATGTAGTCAGAGCTTCCTTTACCCCGGAAGAAGTATGTGTGTTAACCATGGAATTCTATCGAAGGAATTATATTGAGGGGCTCTTTCTAAGTTCAGGAGTTATTAAGAATCCCAACTTTACCATGGAATTACTTTGTGAAACCTTAAGAATGTTAAGAGAAGTGCACCATTTTAATGGATATATACATTGCAAAGCAGTTCCAGGCGCCAGCTCAGATATCATTGAAATGACCGGCTGGTACGCAGACCGTATGAGCGTTAATCTGGAACTTCCTACAGCAGAGGGTTTAAAAACCCTGGCACCTCATAAAACCCGTAAAAATATTCTTAAACCAATGAAACAAATTCAGATTGGAAGAAATGAATTAATTAAGCCATCTACATTTATTGAAACTAATCGTATGTCTGGATATGCCCAAAGTATAAGTGTATTTGATATGAATAGTATAGAGTCAGAGCAGGACCAACCACAGATTCTTAGAGAAGAGGCTAACTTTTCACTAAGTAAGAGTAAGAGCGAATTATCTATCAGGGATAAGATTCTAGATACCAATATGACCGGTTATGATTCAGAATATTCGTTAGGTAAGGTAAGGCGTCCAAGTATTAACAGAGGTTTTGTGCCTGCCGGGCAAAGTACCCAGATGATTATTGGCGCAACTCCCGAGAATGACTATCAGATATTATCAGTTACGGAAGC
The DNA here is from genome assembly GCA_029239455.1 of Anaerocolumna sp. GTDB lineage: Bacteria > Bacillota > Clostridia > Lachnospirales > Lachnospiraceae > Anaerocolumna. Next base: position 3,811 of record JAQZAX010000047.1, on the reverse strand, counting down.
ACTTTATCAGAAGTTTGATTTAAAAAGAGTGTTTTTTTCAGCGTTCATTCGAGTGAACGAAGATACTTCACTTCCGGTATTACCCGGTGGACCGCCATTACTAAGAGAACACCGATTGTATCAGGCTGATTGGCTTCTGAGATTTTATGGATTTCAGGCAGCAGAGCTGCTATCAGAAGAAAGGCCAAACTTTAATGTTTTGTTAGATCCAAAATGCAATTGGGCGTTAGGTCACCTGGAGAACTTCCCAATCGAGGTAAACAAAGCAGACTACTATGCCTTGCTGCGTGTACCAGGCATTGGAGTCAGATCGGCAGAACGTATCGTAAAAGCCAGAAGAACAGCGAAGCTACGATTTGAAGACTTAAAGAAGATGGGTGTTGTTCTAAAACGTGCCATATACTTTATTACTTGTAGTGGTCAGATGATGCACCCGGTAAAACTGGAAGAAAACTATTTAACGAACCAATTGGTCGGTATGAAAGAGCGATTACCTTTTGGATTAAGTGGCGACATATCATATCAACAGTTATCTTTATTTGATGATTTAAAATTCATGAATCAAAATATTAATATTAATTAAGCTAAGTAACTTAAGGTACCCAATAGAAGCTCTATAATTAGCATGGTTAATTAGCATAAGGTGAGAAAAATGTTAACAAAAAGAATCTATGTATGTGAGAATAGTATTGAGTGTATTTTTACTGGAATTTATGATGCCTGGGCAAGCAATTACGGTCATGATAATAATCGGATTCAGGTTGAGGAAAGTAATAATGAACCTGAAACCATGGAATTATTCTCTGAATATATTCATGTAAAAACAGATAATGAAAAAGCAATAAAAGTTGCTAATTCCATTCGAACGAAAATATCGGAAGAAGCATTTCAGATGGTTTGTAGCGCTGCCTGGTCATGTTCCAGTAAAAAAGGAGATATTATCTATAGATTTCTCATTTTAGGGTTTTCAATGGGCAGTAAGGTTGTAAACCATATGGGAGACCAAAATGTAATGATGATCTTCGAATTACAACGCAACGTAACCTATGAGGTACATCATTTTTTAGGGTTTTTACGCTTTATAGAAAGTGATAGTAATATCCTGCTGGCAAAAATTAAACCCCAAAATGATGTTCTGCGATTAATTGCTCCTCATTTTTCCGATCGACTTTCCAATGAAAATTTTATCATTTATGACGAAAAAAGGAAATCAGCAATCGTACACCGCAGTGGATATTCTTGGATTTATACCTTGGCTGATCATTTGGATATCAACAAATTTGAAGAATACTCTGAGAAGGAACAGGAATTTACCAGTCTATGGCAAACATTTTTTGATACAATTGCAATAGAAGAGCGTAGAAATTATAAATTACAGCGAAATAATGCTCCTTTAAGATTTCGAAATAATATGACAGAATTTAAAAATTGAATCTATCTTGCCAGGTAAAGATATCCAATTTACATACGCATAATAACAAAAAACAGTGGGATACTAAATTCGTAATATTAATTATTAATAGGAGGAGTACCATGAAAAAAAGACTATATTTGTTATTGGCGATTTGCACTCTGTCATTATTTGCTTTTACAGCATGTGCAACAGAGGATGACAATGACCTGAATAATTCAGCTACTGAAACTGAAATTGAAACCAATGGAACTAATGGAACAACCGAACCTACTGGTGGTACCGGAACAACAAATGGTGCTAATGAAACCGCAGCAACTGGTGGTTCCGGCACAACTGGCGACTCAGTGCCTGGTGACGTAGGCGATGCAATTCAAGATGGAGACATCGACGGATTAAACAATAATAATAATGAATAACAGCAATAAGTATCTATCGCTAAAGCCGGCAAAGTATATGCTGGCTTTTATTATGTCATAGAGGAAAGTTCTCTGAACATTCTTTGTTCTTTTGCTTTTATTCGTGCTTTGCTTTACATTCTTTACATATTCCCGAGATTTGTATATAATGCTCAGAGATTGTAAACCCTTCTTTTTTCATCGCATCTTCTATGGTATGAATGGGGCAAAGAGGGAGTTGAAACATCTTTTTACAGCAATCACAGATTACATAATGATTATGCTCATGAGAACTTTGTTTAATCTGATAAAATAATTCGTTATCATTTAAATAATATTTATCGATTAGATTCTGTTTTAATAATGCATCAATATTTCTATAAATAGTAGATTTGGCAATATGTGGAATTTGAGAAACTATTTTTTGGTAAATATCATTGATTGACATTGGGCAATTCGTATGTTGTAAAACTTCTAGGATTAATTGTTTCTGCTTGGTATTTCTTGTGTTTTCCAAAATATACTGCCTCCTAATACAAATATCTTTCCTTGGTAATCACATAGTATGAATATTTGCGATTATTTTTTTCTATCTGAGTTTCATATTGCATACCAACATCTTCTGCAACTTTAATGGATCTATGATTTAGCGGATCTATTACGGCTACGATTCGCTCTATCCATAGTTCTTCAAATGCAAATTGAAGAATTGCTTTCACACATTCAATGGCATAGCCAAGTCCCCAATGGTTTCGGTCCAGCAAATATCCCAGCTCAATTTCACTTTTTCCTTCAATCACACTATTTTGAATTCCACAGCGACCAATTAATTCGCCCGTATCTTTGCTAAAAACGCCCCATAAACCATATCCATAAAAATTATAAACATTTTTTATATAAGCCTTATGTTTCTCTATTTCATTTTCCAGATATTCATCAATATCATCAATATACTTTCTTACTTCTGGGTTTTTATATATCTGATAGATTTTGATGATATCTTCGACCGCTAATTCACGTATAATAAGTCGCTTAGTTGTAGTGATAGTAATAGGTTCTCCATTCCCGCGCAAATAAATATTGTTAACAAATTTGTAATCAATTTCATCAAATCCTTCAATAAGTACGTCGGCAAGGGATAAGTCTTGCTTGCCAGAATTCTCATTGATAAAGCCAATGGATGGAACACCAGCCGCTTTTGCAGCAGTTACACCGTGAGAGGAATCTTCAATAATAATACACTCCTTAGAGTTAACGCCTAACTCTGACATTGCCTTGATAAATACATCCGGTGCAGGTTTAGGGTGTGCCACCGTTGTTCCGCTAACTAATCTATCAAAATATTTACTGATTCCTAGATTTTTTACTACATCATCAATTTCTGCCTTTGTTGAGGAAGAAGCTATGGCTAGTTTAACACCATGTTTATACAAATCCATAATTAGTTCTTTCGTATAAGGAATCGCTATATAACCTTCCGCTTTCATCATTTTATGTTTTGCCTGCTGATATGCGAGTTCAAGTTCATTTACCGTACATGACAGATTATAATCCTTAATGATAGTGTCCAACATGTGAGCAGTGGTAGAACCAATAAAATTATAACAATATTCCATTGGCAGATTTACATTATATTCGTTTAGAGCCAATACAGCAGCACGTGCATGCCCAGGTTCGCTGTCTACTAAAACACCATCCATATCAAAAATTACCGCTTTTAACATAAATTTTCTCCTTATGTATCAATACAAAAATAAACAGATTACCGAGTATCTAAACTTGTACTACTTAATTATATTATATCAGAAACGGCATAAAAAATGAACCTGTGAATTAAAATATCTAATACTTGATTTGAGGGACAAAAGCCAAGTTTTTTGTTGAGTGATGAATATCACTGTAAATATATTCATTTGGCTGCCTTACCCTCAAACACTATATCTCTTACAAGCCTCTTATCAGCACAAAAATCAAGCCAGCAGGCATGATTTTTGGCTAGAGT
>JAQZAX010000046.1 GCA_029239455.1 Anaerocolumna sp. | reverse complement strand
CGGCGTATTTTATGTTTCTACGGATGCAAAGAAAAATAAAATGCTGCAAATTGAGAAGAACGCCGAGGTTTCCGTCGGTGGGTTAGGCTGGTATGCGTTTCAAGGCACGGCCGAAAATCTCGGTTGGGTAGGAGACGAGAAGAATACGGAAATCAGAGCGAAGTTCAAAAGCATTTTTGATTGGTTCGATGAAGTTGATTTTATCAATCATACGGCAAAATAAATAAATCCGCATAGTATTAGTGTACGCTCTTGTAGTCGAAGTAAAACAAAGCTATAGGAATTTCATTTAGAAACCGGCAAACCTCAGTTTGCATGGGATTCTTATCTTCCCATTATATTTATTAAACAGTCATTATCAAGACATTGGGAAATACAAATTATTAATAAAATGACAAGGAGGAAATTAAATGGAAATTCGAGATATTCCATTTTGTACAGTTGATTGGAATGAAGTAGAACCGACAAGACATCCGGGCATAAATGGGGAGGCCTATTGGCGTACCTTTGAAATGGGAAATGTAAGGGTACGCGTGGTAGAATATACACCTGGGTATTTAGCAGATCATTGGTGTAAACGCGGTCATGTACTTCTGGTCCTGGAGGGCGAATTAGTAACTGAACTTGAGGATGGCAGAAAATTCACACTAATGTCTGGAATGAGTTACCAAGTTGCCGAAGATGTCAATCCTCATCGTTCGTACACGGAAAAAGGGGCTAAACTGTTTATTGTAGATTGACCTATTCATATGTAAGGCATAATGTTCTCTTTACCCGAGTTTGCCATTATGTTCATTTCATTAGACAGATAGATAATATCAAGGAATAGAGTTTCTCAGTTGATAGCTAATGTGAAGCATAATTTGTAAATCGAGGTATACCCGATAAATGCTGTCAGAATGATTCAAAAGTTAGGTGACAGAGTACAGCATATGGAACATTCGGAAACGAATTATGCGGATAAGGGAGCAGGTGATGATAAACGTATCTTTTTATAATGAAAATGAAATTCAGGATGAACTATTAAAATTTGCTGTTATAGCAGCGAGGTATCAGGAAAAATGGATTTTCTGCCGTCATAAGGAACGTGTTACATGGGAGATTCCTGGCGGACATCGTGAGGTTGGAGAGGATATACTTGACACCGCAAGGCGTGAGCTTTACGAGGAGACGGGCGCAATTTATTTTCAAGCGAGACTTTGACATAAATGATGTGGTCTATCAGCCGAAGGAAACTTGCGGAGCAAAATATGCCACTACGGATGAAATTCTTGCAATGAAAATGACAGGAACGTTTGTGCCGTTCTCATATTTGGACGAATTTTTTAGTAGGGGTGAATGACATGGATATCACTAAAAAAATAAATTCAGTAGAGAGTAGGGTGTAAAAATGAAACTATCATTAGATGAAAAAATTATGGGTTTATCATTAATTTGGAAAGAGGCGGAATATAATTTTCCTTTCTGGAAGCAGCTCGGCGATCTTGACTGGGACAGAGCATACAGGGAAGCGCTACCAAAGATATTTGCAGCGGAAACGATACGCGAGTATTATTTAGAACTATGTCGGTTTATTTCGCTCCTACGTGACGGTCATACAGCCGTCTTGTTCCCGAAAGAAATTTATATGGATGCAGGACAACTGCCTATATGCATTGGATTGATTGGAACAAAATGGTGCATTGTAAAGACTGATATATCTCTTAATATTCCGTTGTATGATGAAATTTTAACCATAAATGGTATATCTGTCACTGAATATGTTTCTCAAAACATATACCCATATTGCTGGCACGAAAAAGAAGATAGTGCTTCATGGCAAATCAATAATCTTCTACCTGTTGTAGAATACCAAAAAGAGATAACACTTCAGACATTAGGCGGTTTGTTCCGTATCAAAGCTACAAACAAAGAAATCAAGTGGAAGAAGCATGTCGAAATGAAACCAAAAGAAAAGCTGACAGAAATTTTTTCTTCTAGGACGCATAGGATTTCAACGACCGAAGACAATATTGCTGTTATTTCAATCCCGACCTTTATGGAAGATGATCTTGGGCGGGAATTTTATGAAAATATGCTGAAAATTAAGAATTGTAATGGTTACATTATCGATATCCGCAATAACGGTGGCGGAAACTCAGACAATGCCGATTGTGTAGTCCAAGCATTTATTGACGGAGAATTTACATATTCAACCGACCGAAAAATGGTACATATAGGTGCTTATAAGGCGTGGGGAAAGTATCAGGAGCTTGATAAAATTGACCAAAGCAATGAATGGTGCAAAAAGCTATATGATATTTGCAAACGGCAGTATTTTGAATGTAGTACGGATAAAAAGATGATTAATGAATGTCCATTCACACTTACCGCTCCTCTTGTCGTGTTGGAAAATGAGGGGACGTGCTCGTCGGCAGAAGATATGCTAATCTGTTTTGATGCTGTCGGACGTGCAACCATTGTAGGAACGCCAAGCTACGGTTCTACCGGACAGCCACTTTCGTTTGACCTTCCCGGTGGGGGCGTAGGCAGAATTTGTACACGCTGGTGTACATACCCTGATGGTAGTGAATTTATCAATATCGGTGTCATTCCTCAAGTCAGAACTGCACCGTCGCTTGAAGATTTAAGAAATGGATATGACATCGTGTTGGATGAAGGAATCAAGATACTTCGAAAGAATCTTTATTAAAAGGTGTAATACATTAAGAAGCGGCAGGAATTTAGTGAGACAGTCGCTTCGGGTATTTACGCACAGTTAAACAGGAATTGAACAAAATCGCTTTGCCACAACCTTGCCAGGCCATCGCGCAGCGATTTTGTTCAATTAATATTTATTCATTTCGTAATTACTCGCTACTCTAACTATTTATGTTTGATTTATAATAGCCTAGTCTATCATTATTTCTTTTCAATCGGAATCCATATCTCACAAAAACAATCGGAATTATTTTCTTCTGGATAAAGTTCGAAGTCTGTATCGTCCAGCATATTATATTCGGAACTTGGTAAGAATTCCTTGAATATTCTATCCCAAGTCTTGCCAATACAGTCAGCTGTATCACCAATGCATTTAAAAACAGCCCATAACGTCGGTTTTACGTCCCATATTTTATAACCTTCTGGAATATTCCCACCGTCATATTCCATAGCTATACCGTAATCAAAATGATTGCTCTCTTTTGATATAGGTGCACACACACCATAAATATCATGTTTTGCGGTATACTTACTTAATACATCAAATATCCCTGCACTTCCACATGCTTTCCAAAAGTCAGGTATCTCTGTATTACCTTCTTCTGAAATTGTTTCATTTCTGAATGCCAAAACCTTTGCTAACAACTGAAAACTTTCTCTTTCTACGATTCTATATTCCATAATCGTACCACCTTCCAATGTTATTTTTATTACAAGGCGATTAAAAGATTTTAAATGCATTCCGGCACGTTTTACAACACTGGGGGTTACTCCGTGAAATCTTGAAAATGCTTTTGTAAAACTCTCTGGTGAATCATATCCATACTTTAATGCCGTATCAATAATCGTCGTATTTGACAAAACAAGTTCCTGCCCTGCCATTGACAGTCTGCGATTCCTGATATATTCCGTAGCAGTAATACCAGTAATCATACTAAAGATTCTATGAAAATGATAATTAGACATGTATACCTGCCTGGCTACATCTTCATAATTAATAGGCTCAAGTATGTGTTCTTCCATATAATCAAGTGCTTTTTGTATGCTCTGAATGCAATCCATCTTTATTCACCTCCTGGCTTTCATTGTAAGGTAATCTATATTTTATTTCCTAGTCGAACTTGCGCATTATTGTCTGTAAATATAAAGAGCACTCCTACAGGTGTTGATATTCTGATTAGTGCAGGATTCCCGCATAATTTGCAATAATAAAATTATAACCTTATAATAAATAGAGCACAACTTTTTTCTTCCTACATCTTTTCTCCATAATAGCATGATATTATATAAAAAAGTATCCGGTATCAATTTATTAGTATTTATCTAATTTGTAGATACGATAAAATAAATAGGTAATTGGGAAACTAACATATAGCGAAAACTTTGATGTTTCGCAACTAGCCAGATAATATAAAATTTGAAAGGAAGAATTTATGAATATGAGAATAATTAAAAAATGCAAACAAAATTTGATTTTAATGGGGGTTACATTTGTTACAGTAGTAACAGCTACCGCTTGTCAAAAGATTGATGCCATAGGAAAAGGTTCCGTAAAATCTTTTGATAAAGTATTAAATGAAATTCCAGGAAATATTACGGAAGATATTGAAAATGCTTCTTGGGTTTTAAATGCACCAGATAACAGCGCCAAGTTTATTTGGAGCCAGAATTTTAAAGAAACAGATTATGATGCTAAACTTGAGTTTGATGCAGCTCCATTTCTTGCTGCAGGACTTGATGTCAATCAATTGCCAGTAGAAATGGTTCAGGAAGACAAAATCGTTGTTGGAATTAATTTGGGTGAAGAAGAATTATCCTATGAAGGGGACGTAACACCGCTTGCCTCTTTTGAACAAATTGTAAACCTTAAGAGAGATAATATCGGATATCATACTGCTCTAGATCACTTTGGTGTTGATCTTATGAATGGCAATATGTTTGAATGGGCCAGTGATATGAGTGCCAACGATAAAGATATTGTATTTGTACTAAATCCTGAAGTCTTTATGGCGGCTGGTGTAAATCCTGAAGAAGTGGAAGGATGGGTATTTGCAAAGGTTGAAACTATGGATGAAGATGGAAAGAAAATTGAAGTGGAGAAGTTCTTAAAACCTTTTGATTTGAAAAAATAATGGATTGATTAAAAAAATAAAGAAGTGATTTTAATAATAATTAATTTCAAAAATTACAAAGACGTATATATTGCCAAAGAGTCAGCTATTAAACAAAAAATAGCTGGCTTTTTTACTTTTTTATATAATATCACCCGGTGGGTGATATACATACTATTATATTGTTGCTAATATTATATGGAATTTAATGGTCCGTTATTTAGAAAGGGATTTTAAATTAGTGCTTGATAGATTTAGTAGTTTTATATGAAGTTAACAGGAGGGTGAATTATGAGTCTGAAAAAATCAAGAGAAGGAATATTGCCTGTCATTTTAATGTTGACAATACTTGTTGTCATCGCAGGTATCATGACAAGATATGTACAGGCAGAGACAGTAACAGCAGAAAAGATGTCATCTCAATATTTAAATTCAGTGAAGAAGTATTTAAATATGAGTGACCAGAAAACTAGTACCTACGACTTTAATATTAAAAACAGTAGGAAGGAAGATGGAGCTACCTATGCCTGGTACATTCGAATGGACAAGGGTAATCCTAACTCTATTAAAATCGACCCCAAAACGGGAGTTGTAACAGCCGTGGAAGCTGGTACCGCCTACATCAGGTGCAAGATAACATTGGAAGATGGTACGATTCTTAGACCGGAAGCATGTATAATCGTAAGAAATAATATTACTAAAGTAAGCATCAGTAATGTACCTGAAGATTTAATAATTGAAGCTGGAAAAGTAAAGGATTTTAATCGGTCCGTATTAAATACGGATGCCGGCAAAGGTGTAAAAACACAGGGTATTACACGTTGGGAAGTAGCTGGTGATACAGCTGGGGTTGGAACTGTCAACTTAAAGGGAGAGGTTCTTCCTTTAAAGATGGGAGAATTTAAAATCCGTGCAATCTGCTTTCAGAGTAAGGAAAGATATCAATTATGGCTGGCAGATAAAACGAAATATGCAGAATATGTGACAGCGTCAAGTGAGTGGGTTACCATTAAAGTTTCTGCTTTAAAAGAAACAGCTACTGCAACTACTCAGGAACAGCTTGATAAATTACTTCAAGCAGATGAAGTTACCCAAATAGCAATTACTACAGATGAGGAAATTACTTTTGTTATACCAAAAGGAGATTATACCTCAAAAACATTAATCGTAAATGCGAAAAATGCTGATGTGGAAAATCATGGTTTATTTAAAGACATTATCATTAATGCAATAAAAGACCACACCTGGATTGAATTTGTCGATGGTAATATTATTTATTTAAATGACGATGTAGTAAGCTTCATTATCGAGAAGGATGTAAAAGTGAAGCAGATTGTTATAGATAGACCTAATTCCACAATTAATTTTGAAATTAGGGGAACAGTAGAGCAAATAAGTGTTTTGCAGCCTTCTACTCTTGATATTAGGGGAAATAGTCAGGATATCCCTGTGACAGTAGCGGAAACTGCAGGCGGTAGCTCTATTCAAACAACGATTCCATTAAGCCTTGTATTTATGGCAGATACAGAGGTCAAACTAAACAAGGGTGCTGAAGGAACCGTACTTGACAAAAGTAGCAGTGCCGAGATAAAGATTGAAAATAATACGGATGAGTCAGTTAGGATAACAACGGATAAAAGTGGTGGAGAAACCGTAGAATCAGGAACAAGTGCGGTTAGTAATGGAACTTCGAGTCCTGCCCAGGCACCTGCACCGTCATTAGTAAGTATAACTGCAATTAGCGGTATTATTGGTACACCACAAGTTGGTGTTGAATTGAGTGCTGGAGCAGTGTCACCAGTGGATGCAACAGTAAACTATCAATGGAAGATAGCTGCCTCTGAAGATGGCACATATACCAATATCCCAGGGGCAACTTCTGCTAAGTATACACCAGTTGACGGTGACCAGGGTAAATATATTAAAGTTACAGCGGCAGCAACAGGCTCTTATACAGGTTCAGTAACAAGTATTGCTTCAGTAGCAGTCTTAGCTTCGGAAAGCAAATTGCAAGAAGAAGCAGAAACAGCAATTACGGCATATGAAAATGCTTCAATTGTAACGTTAACTGATGTTGCAACTGCAGAAGGATTAAAAGCTGCAGCTGATACGGCAGTAAATAATGTTGGAGATGCAACGATAAAAGCAGCATTTGGACAAAGAATTACAAACAGAGCAGCAGAAATAGCATTAGCCAAAGCAGTATTGGAAACAGAATTGGAAGTAGAACTGGAAACCCAGGCGGCAGCAAATGCTGCAGTTACAGTCTATGAAGTAGCTCCGATTACTACTTTAGGCGAGGTATTTTATGCAGAGGGATTTAAAGCTCCCGCTGAAGCTGCTGTATCCGCAGTTGGTGATGTGGCAGTAAAAGCAACATTGGAACAAAGAATTGCAGACAGAGCGGCAGAAATAGCAGAAGCCAGAGGGGAATTGCTAGCAGAAATGGATGCAGACCTTGCGGTTACAGCTTATGAAGGAGCACTAATTACAACTTTAGCTGAAGTTACTGCAGCTGAGAGTAGGAAAGCAGCAGCCGACACAGCAGTATCAGCAGTTAGTGATGTGGCAGTAAAAGCATCGTTTGGATTAAGAATCACAAACAGAGCGGCAGAAATCGCAGAAGCCAGAACAGAATTAGAAGCAGAATTGGATGCAGAATTGGCCATTGCTGCTTATGAAACAGCACCACTTACAACGTTAGCTGAAGTTGCTGTGGCAGAGGGGTTAAAAGCAGCAGCCGATGCAGCAATATCTGCAGTTGGTGACGTGGCTGTAAAGGCAGCATTTGAAATAAGAATCACAGACAGAACAATTGAAATAGCGGAAGCTAGAACAGAATTAGAAGCTGAAATAGAAGCACAACTGGAAGCAGAACTTGCGGTTGCAGCCTATGAAGCAGCACCAATTACAACTTTAGGTGAAGTTACTGCAGCAGAAGGTTTAAAAGCGGCAGCCGATGCAGCAATATCTGCAGTTAGTGATGTGGCGGCAAAAGCAGCATTTGAACAAAGAATCACAAACAGAGCTGCGGAAATAACAGAAGCCAGAATAGAATTAGAGGCCGAGGCCAATGCAAATGCTTTAGTTACGACCTATGAATTAGCACCGATCACTACTTTAAGTGAGGTATTTTTTGCAGAGGGATTTAAAGCTCCCGCTGAAGCTGCTGTATCCGCAGTAGGTGATGCAGGGGTAAAAGCGGCATTCGAACAGAGAATATCAAACAGAGCGGCAGAAATAGCAAGTGCTAAAACTAAATTAGAGGCAGAAGCAGCAGTAAATTTAGCTGAAATGAGTAATTTACAAACTGACCTGGATGCGGCACAGGCATTGGTAACCGCGTTACCGGATGATGGAATAAAGACTTTATTACAAGCTAGAATTGATTCAGTACAGAATATAATAGATGCGAAAGAAGCCAATACATTGTCCGTAACTCATGCAAAAGCGGCAATCGAGGGCGCAACTTATAGTATGACCCAGGCGGAAGCGAGCAGTGAAGCAAGTGTTATAACTGCAATTGTGACCATTATTTCCGGCTTAGACCTGGAAGGAACTATGGCCATAGTTAATAAAGTGTCGTATACGCAAGCAATTGCCGGTATGGAATCAACACCAACTGGAACCAATGGAACGTACACCTTTACGGTATCGTTATCAAAGGGAGCAGGAGATACCTTAGCATCAGGTTCAACTGCTAATCTATCAATGAATATTACAGCAACTGTATATGTTCCACCTGAGATTATTACCAGTGTGCAGATTACGAATTTTAATTTTGCTACTATCGATAGCTCCACTGCGCAACTAATCAGTAAGCCTATTACAACGGTTGCATTTGGCTCAAATAATAAGCACTTTACCATTACCGATGGACTAGGGAATGTAATCCCCGTAGATTTAACTTGGGATTTACCAACGGATACATTTACACCAGCCCAAATGGTTGGATCTGCAATTGAGTCTTATATACAGGATTATTTTAATGCACATGGTGGATTAGAAATCAGAACATTGTGGGCAGCAAGCTTTGCTGGTGATACCTTTACCCTAAGCAGTTTTGCATCGGGCGTTTTAAATACCATTACTATTGGAGGTCCGGATGGAAGTTATTTCTTTGATACGCTCTATGCACAGGGTACTGATCTTGATATGTCAGCAAATAGAACATTCTCAGTCAGTGATGGAACACATACTGCTACTATCACTCTGGACACTGATTTGACTAACATGGACGGCTTAGTAAATAGGATTAATTCATATTTAAACGGGTCTTCTGTGCAGGCAGTAGCCGTTAAAATAAATGAGGATAGTTTTAAAATTGTAGGTGATGATATCACAATCGATGGAGCTAATAAGGCAGAGTTTTTCTCTTCCTTTGTTTCAGAATAGTGAAAGCTGCCTTGGGAAGTTAAGAAGTAAAATTCACAACGTGATGTTATATCACTTATGACTGACACGGAATAGTTATGAACTTAAAAATATAAGAGGACGATACCTAAATAAAGGGGATCGTCCTCTTAATCAATTTTGTATTATTCTTCTTCAGCAGATTAAGATACTTTTTACTAAGTATAGAATATAAATGTATAGTTTAAATATGAACAAAATATGAACAAAAAAATAGACATATGATTGTTAAAAATTATACAAATAACATACAATTATATTATATACAAAAAGAGAAATAGTGATAATTACTTAACAATACATAAATATTAAAATAAATATATGAAAATTATATAAAATATGATATAATTATCATATGACAATTTTACACATGCTTATAATGAAGTTTACAGTGTTGAGTTATCATGAATTCAAACATAGGATGGAATTACTCTGGGTAAAAAGGGGGGATGTTTTATTGTTAAGAATTGCGGTATGTGATGATGATAACATGACGATTAATATGATGGAAGATCATATTGATAAAATAGGATATCACAATATAGATTATGATAGTTTTTCATCAGGCAATAAACTTTTAGAATATCGTAAACGTAACCAAACTAATTATGATGTATACTTTTTAGATATAGAGATGCCGGGTAGTAATGGTTTGGAGACTGCTAAGTTAATACGAGAAGAAGATACCAAGGCAATTATTATATTCATTACCAGTCACACTGAATATATGGAACAGGCTTTTGAGGTACAAGCATTCCGATTTCTTAAAAAACCCATTACACGTGACAAATTAATAACAATTCTTAAAGATATTGAAAACTATTTAAATGAAGCAAAAACGAAGCTATTCTTTCAATATGACAAGGAGTACTATAATTTAAATTGCGATAAAATTGTATCTATTGAGAAAGTAAAACGGTTGCTTTTAATTCATATGGCAGATGGGGAAATATATAAATGCAATTTAACTGTTAATGAGATATTTGGGAACCTAAATAAACGAGTATTTGCAAAATCATATCCCTCTGTAATCGTTAATATGGAATTTGTTAAAATTGTGAAGAAAGATACAATTATTTTAGATGATAAAAGCGAACTTCCGCTAAGTAGAAGAAACAAGATTGAATTTAAGCAGGCTTACATGCGTTACGTTAAAGAGAGGATGAGTCATTAATAATGGATGCCCTATTTTATTTTGGTATAAATGTAATCGAAACACTGCTAATATTTAAATACATGAATGTTTTTTATAAGTATAAAAAACCGGAATTAAGTAATCATTTACCTTTAGTGGTAGGTGCTGGCTGCAGCATAATGATGACAGTGGTGAATCTGTATTTTAATAGTATCTTTTTAATCATTATAGGGGTAGTCCTTAATGTTTTTGCAATTAGTGCAATTTACAAAGAAGACTATAAAAATAAGCTAGTACTAAACAGTTTATACATAGGAATTGTTCTTGTAACTTCTCTGCTATCAGCCATAATCTTGACTCATATTCTAGGCAGAGAATTTTTTTTACTACTTATTAGAAGCAACAGAATATATTTGTATCTTGCTTTCCTTTTTAACGAAAGTATAAAATTCATACTTGTCCATATGATATGCAGAATGAGACAGCATCATAATGAACATATAACCTTTCGGATATCGGTGTTATTTAGCGTAATTCCATTGATTACTATAGTTATAATTTATGCATTTGCGAATTTTTTAGTTGAGGGAGGCATCTATAACCCATATCTTTCTCTGTTTATCACATTAGGACTTTTATATATGAATGTATTTATATTTTACATATTTGACAAGTATAATGCCATGTTTACGGAAAATATGGAGAAGAAATTGATTGAACAAGAGTTAAGATATAAAGATGATTATTATAGAAGTGTTGAGGAGAACCAAAAGGAAATTAGAAGCATCAAGCATAATTTGAAAAATCAACAGATTGCTATTCTGCAGCTCTTTGAGGACGGAGAATACAAAGAAGCGGCAGATGCAATCAGGAATATTCTTTCTGCAATTGACAATGTAAACAAGGAGGTATATACCCAGAATAGTATTGTTAATTCAATCTTAAATACAAAACTAAACCAAGGAGAACAGTTTGATATTGATGTAAATGTCGACGTGCAAATACCCGCAAAGCTTCATATCAATACAGTGGATTTAGGTGTCATCCTGGGTAATCTGCTGGACAATGCAGTCGAAGCCTGTGCAAAGTGTGATGAGGGAAAACGGTTCATTGACATTAAAATTGGTTACCACAAGGGAAACTTATTCATTGATATAAAAAATAGCATGCCGGGAAATGGTTTGAATAGAATTCTTCAAACTACGAAAACGGATAAATTAAACCATGGACTGGGTCTTAGAAGTGTTAAGGGAATAATAGAGAAATATTATGGGACTTTGGAAGTGATACCAGAAAACTTTACATTTGATGTTCGTATCTTGATCAACGAGGACTAAAATATCCTAGCAGATTGCTTATGTAAAAATATACATAAATAGACAGTATTGTAACGACTTATTTGTTGTTATAATACTGTCTTTTTAGTTAAATATTACACAAACTTAACATTGGTAAAAGAATTTTTATACATATTTACTTTTACAAAGTAAATATGTTACAAACCACTTAGACAAGATAACCAACCAGTTAATCAATTCAGTGAAAAAATGTCGCTTTATATATTAAACTATGACTATGTTTAAAAATTACAAAGAGGGAGGTCAAAGAATAAAGTATTTATCATTACTGTTAATTTAGTACGGTTGTACTATTTATTATTGATTGTGAATATATTGAACAAATATATTTGCAAATCATAAGAATTAATATGTAGGAGGTTTGTAATGAGAGAAGCGGTTATCGTAAGCGCTGTAAGAACACCTATAGGCAGTTTCGGTGGAGGCCTTAAAGATGTTCCAGCAGTAAAACTAGGAGCATTAGTTGCAAAAGAAGCTCTAAGCAGAGCAAGTGTGAAACCAGAAATGGTAGATGAAGTAATATTTGGTAATGTTCTTCAAGCAGGACTTGGACAAAATGTAGCGAGACAAGTTTCTATTGAAGCGGGTATTCCGGTTGAAGTTCCTTCATTTACACTGAATAAAGTATGCGGTTCTGGTTTAAAAGCAGTTGAGCTGGCTGCACAAGCTATCATGCTTGGGGAAGCTGATGTAATTCTTGCAGGTGGAACTGAAAATATGAGCCAGTCAGCATATGTAGTGCCAGGTGCAAGATGGGGCTACAGAATGGGTAATGGCGTGGTTGTTGATACTATGGTTCATGATGGTCTTACTGATATATTTAACAACTATCATATGGGTATTACGGCAGAAAATATTGCTGAGCAATGGAGTATTACCAGAGAACAGCAGGATGAATTCGCATTACAAAGCCAACTTAGAGCTGAAAAGGCCATAAAAGAAGGCAAATTTAAAGAAGAAATTGTACCAGTAGTCATTCCACAAAGAAAAGGTGATCCTGTTGTGGTAGATACCGATGAGTATCCGAG
The DNA here is from genome assembly GCA_029239455.1 of Anaerocolumna sp. Classification (GTDB taxonomy): domain Bacteria; phylum Bacillota; class Clostridia; order Lachnospirales; family Lachnospiraceae; genus Anaerocolumna. The sequence goes on along the minus strand of JAQZAX010000046.1, from coordinate 4,453 downwards.
ACTTGGTGCTACAATAGAAAGTCTATCCAAATTAAAACCAGCTTTTAAAAAGGATGGAACTGTAACTGCAGGAAATGCATCGGGTATCAATGATGGAGCAGCAGCTATCTTGGTAATGTCAAAAGAGAAAGCAGAAGAATTAGGTTTAGAACCACTTGCAACAATTGTTTCATATGCCTCTGCAGGTGTAGATCCAAGCATTATGGGTTATGGACCGGTTCCTTCTTCTAAAAAGGCATTGGAGAAAGCTGGCATGAGTATAGAAGATATTGATTTAGTTGAAGCAAATGAAGCCTTTGCAGCACAATCCTTGGCAGTTGTAAGAGATTTGGGATTAAAAGCTGAAACAACTAATGTTAACGGCGGTGCTATCGCATTAGGACACCCAATTGGTTGTTCCGGAACAAGAATACTTGTTACCTTAATTCATGAAATGAAGAAGAGAGATGCAAAGACCGGTCTTGCAACACTTTGTATCGGTGGCGGTCAGGGAACTGCATTAATTGTAAAACGATAAATAAAAATTGTATTGGAGGTAGCTATAGTGAATAAGCTGATTACTGTAGAAGAAGCAGCCGACATGATTCATGATGGAATGTCCATTATGTTTGGTGGTTTCTTAGGTGTTAGAAATCCTTTTAAACTGGTAGATGCAATCATCGATAAAGGTGTAAAGGATATTACATTAATCGCCAACGACACTTCATTTTCTGAAGTTGGAATCGGCAAACTGATTGTGAATAAACAGGTGAAAAAAGTAATTGCTTCTCATATCGGAACAAATAAAGAGACCGGTAACCAGATGAATGCGGGCGAAATGGAAGTTGAACTGGTTCCACAGGGTACTTTGGCAGAAAGAATTAGGGCAGCAGGTGCTGGACTTGGTGGAGTTCTTACCCCAACTGGACTTGGCACAGTAGTTGCAGAAGGTAAAGATGTTGTTGAAGTTGATGGCAAACAATTTTTACTTGAGAAACCTTTAAAAGCAGATGTTGCATTAATTGTTGGAGCAAAAGTTGATACCAAAGGTAATATCAGATATAAAAAATCAACCAGAAACTTCAATCCAATCATGGCTACAGCTGCAAACTTAGTAATCGTAGAGGCTGATGAAATTGTAGAAGCCGGCGAACTGGATCCAGATGATATCATGACTCCGGGAATCTTTGTAGATTATATTGTTTTAGGAGGTGATAAGTAATGGATGCTAATATGGAAAAAGAATACATTGCAAAAAGAGTAGCCAAAGAGTTAAAAGATGGTGACGTTGTTAACTTAGGTATCGGACTTCCGACCATGGTTGCTAATTATATTCCAGAAGGTATTGAGATTACTTTACAATCAGAAAATGGTTTCCTTGGTATGGGACCTGCAACAGCAAAAGGAGAAGAAGATCCTTATCTTGTTAATGCTGGTGGAGCACATGTTACCATTAATCCAGGTGGAGTATTTTTTGACAGTGCGGAATCCTTCTTAATCATCAGAGGCGGTCATGTTGATACCACAGTGCTTGGAGCCTTGGAAGTTGATGAGAAGGGTAACTTAGCTAACTGGATGGTTCCAGGAAAGATGGTACCAGGAATGGGTGGAGCCATGGACCTCGTAACCGGAGCTAAGAAGGTTATTGTTGCCATGAATCATACAGCAAAGGGAAGTCACAAAATCTTAAAAGAGTGTACTCTTCCACTTACAGCTGTGAATGCAGTGGATTTAATTGTTACTGAAATGGGTGTCATGGAAGTTACTAAGGAAGGTCTTGTGTTAACAGAAATTAATCCAGAATTTACAGTAGAGCAAGTACAAACTGCAACAGGTGCAACATTAACTGTTTCAGAAAACTTAAAAGCAATTGAAGTTTAAACTATATGATAAGTTAGGCTTTAATAATAATGTCAGGGGGATAAAAACATGTTAGAAAACAAAGTGTGTATAGTTACCGGTGCTGCAAGTGGTATAGGGTTAGCAATTGCTCAGTCCTTTGCAAAAGATGGTGCAAAGGTAGTAATGGCTGATATCAGCGAAGAAAAATTAAAAGAAGAAGCTGAAAAAATCGGTGGTGCTTATTTTAAAACAGATTTAAGCAAAAGACAAGATTGTAGAGCTTTAGTTGATTTCGCTTTAGAAAAATTCTCTAAAGTAGATATTTTAATTAATGTTGCTGGTATTCAGACCGTTAGCCCAATTGAAGATTTCCCTGAAGATAAATGGGACTTCATGATGAACTTAATGCTGACTGCTCCATTCTTACTAACAAAATATGTATGGCCATCAATGAAAGAGCAGGGATGGGGTAGAATTATTAACTTAAACTCAATCCATGGTCTGGTTGCTTCTGAATTTAAGTCAGCTTATGTTTCCGCAAAACACGGACTTAGTGGTTTAACTAAAGTTTCAGGACTTGAAGGTGCTAAGTATGGTATTACAGTAAATTCCATCTGCCCATCCTACGTAAGAACTCCATTAGTAGATAAACAAATAGCTGATCAGGCTAAAACTCATGGAATTCCAGAAGAAAAGGTTATTTCTGATATTATGCTTCAAAAGGCAGCTGTTAAAAAATTACTAGAGCCTGAAGATGTTGGCGAAGTTGCTAAATTCTTATGCTCACCTACTGGTGATTTCATTACTGGTTCTACATTCACTATTGATTGTGGTTGGACAGCAGGTTGATAAAAATTTGGCAGATTAGCTGGTTAATCCGAAGCGAATCGCCTTAAAAAACATAACGATTTTACTATTTAGAATTGCATAAAATCTCATCAAATGGAGGTAACATATGTTAGGTATTATTTTAGGATTAGTACTTTTAATGTTTTTAGCTTTTAGAGGTTATTCTATTATCTGGGTAGCTCCTGTTACTGCTTTAGTTGTTGGTCTTACAGGTGGTCTTGACTTGCTTGATATGTATAAAACTACATATATGACTGGTCTTGCAGGATATGTACAGACTTGGTTCCCAGTGTTTATGCTTGGTGCAATATTTGGTAATTTAATGGATTACACCGGTGCTGCTAAATCAATCGCACATTGGTTAACAAAGGTTTTAGGAGCGAAAAGAGCAATCCTTAGTGTTGTGGTTGGTTGCGCAGTTTTAACTTATGGTGGTATCAGTTTATTCGTAGTAGTATTTGCTATGTATCCACTAGCATTAGAATTATTTAGAGAAGCTAATATTACAAGAAAGCTAATCCCCGGAGCAATAGCACTTGGATCCTTTACCTTCACAATGACAGCAGTTCCTGGTACTCCACAAATTCAGAACATCATTCCTACCAAATACTTTGGAACAACTGCTATGGCAGCACCTGTTATGGGTATTGTAGCAACTATAGTATTATTTGTTGGTGGTATGATGTGGATGACTTACAGAGAGAAAAAATTCACAGCCAAAGGTGAAGGCTTTGTAGAACCAGAAAAGAAGGGTAATGTTGAAGCAATCGATTACTCATTATTGCCAAATCCATTATTATCATTCCTGCCTTTATTAGCAGTTATCTTAACTATGAACCTGTTAGAATGGGATATCGTAATTGCTTTATTATGTGGTATTCTTCTTTCAATGGCAGTTAGCTTCCAAAAATACAAAGGATTTACGAAAGCAGTTAGTACAGGTGCAGTTGGATCAATTACAGCAATTTTAAATACTGCTGCAGCAGTTGGATTTGGTACAGTAGTAAAATCTGTTCCTGGATTTAAAACACTTACCAATGCATTGTTGAATATTCCTGGAACTCCATTAATCTCTGAAGCAGTAGCAGTTAACTTACTTGCTGGTGCTACAGGATCTGCTTCCGGTGGTATGAGTATCGCATTAGAAGCCTTAGGCGCTAACTTTATGCAGGTTGCAGCGGAACAAGGTATTGATCCACAGGCATTCCACAGAATAGCTTCTTTGGCATCCGGTGGTCTTGATACACTTCCTCATAATGGTGCGGTTTTAACATTATTAACAGTTACAGGATTAACTCATAAAGATTCCTATATCGATATCATGGTAACTTCTTTAGTAATGCCTATTATCGCTTCCATACCTGCTATTATCTTAGGTAGCATAGGAATTTACTAATCAGATTAACTGATTTTGATATCCTTTATAGTTAAGTGAAGATTTGAAATATTATTTACATATTAGCTTGCCGTATTTATACGGCAAGCTTTTTGCGATTGAAGATATGTATTAAAGCCATGTCATAGACGGGATTTTATTTTTAACTAATAATACTAATACTTAATAAGACGGCTCTGTGTTAATGGTTGGGGTGGGATTAAAATAAAACATGACAAATGTAATAATTTTAATAACACTATGGAATGATATTGACAATGTAACAATGTTATGTTACATTGTCAATATCAGGAATGAAACATTGTTACGAAGGAGGGGCAAATGTTAATATCAAAAAGAGAACTGCTTGCTATCACGGGAATATCCTATGGACAGCTATACCGTTGG
>JAQZAX010000173.1 GCA_029239455.1 Anaerocolumna sp. | reverse complement strand
ACATGGAAATGTACTAAGATATAATGTGGATGTAAATGGAGTGACATTAGAGGTGGATGTTTTATTTCGAAGTTTTTACTTGTACGAGAATGGCCAGTCGATTTATATTTCCGTTGAAAATAGAAACTGCCTTCCAATATAAATGTAATACATATAGGGACAATGGTATAAAAATAGTAATTACGGACGCACTCAGAATGGGTGCGTTTTTACATGATTAAGGTGGAAGGTATAAAACTGGCAGAGTTGTTAACATTTAACATCGTTACTTCTTGGGAGAAATCAATTTACAATAGCAAAGCAACTGTATATACAACTGTCTTGTCAACTGTATTGACATGTGCTATAATTAGCACATGTCAAAATTGAGGAGGAAAATGCGATGAATGCTATCATAAGGCGGATTGAAGAATTAAAGAAGGAAAAGGATGCAGTAATATTAGCTCATTATTATACAGATGGACAGATTCAAGCTCTTGCGGATTACGTTGGAGATTCCTATTACCTCAGTAAAATAGCTACTGAGGTACCACAGAATACAATTTTATTTTGTGGCGTATCCTTCATGGGTGAGAGTGCTAAGATACTAAATCCCGAGAAAACGGTTATTATGCCGGACAGCTATGCAGATTGCCCAATGGCTCATATGGCAGACCTAGATAAAATAAAAGAAGTGAGAGAAAAATATAAAGATGTAGCAGTTGTCTGCTATATCAATTCTACTGCCAATATCAAAGCACATTCCGATGTCTGCGTAACATCTGCAAATGCACTGAAAATAGTGAAAGCCTTACCAAACCATACTATTTATTTTATTCCAGACGGCAATTTAGGAAGATATATTGCGGATAGGATTCCTGAAAAGAATTTTATATTAAGTGATGGTTTTTGCCATGTACACACCAGTATAAAACGGGAAAATGTAGAAAGAGCAAAAGAACTATATCCGGAGGCTTTAATATTAGCTCATCCAGAATGCACAGGGGATGTTCTTGAAATAGCAGATTATATTGGAAGCACTTCGGGAATCATTCATTATGCAACCCAAAGCAATACAGATACATTTATTATATGTACTGAAATGGGAGTATTGTACGAGCTGGAATTAAAAAATCCAAATAAGAAATTCTATTCGGTAGGGCACAGGCAATTCTGCCCTAATATGAAACGCATTACAGTAGAAAAATTATTGGAACAATTAGAAACCATGAACAATACGATTGAACTAAACGATGAAACGTATCATAAAGCAAACAGAGCCTTGGATAGAATGTTTGCTATGTCAAAATAAGAGGTGATCATAGTGAATATAAAGGCAGATGTTGTTATTATAGGAACTGGTGTGGCTGGTTTATACTGCGCTCTTAATTTGCCGGATGACAAGAAAATTCGACTGATTACCAAGAGTTCCTTAGAAATGAGCGATTCTTTTCTGGCACAGGGGGGTATCTGTGTACTGAAGGAAGAAAAAGATTATGACAGCTTCTTCCTGGATACGTTACAAGCTGGACATTTTGAGAATAACGAGGCTTCCGTGCATCAGATGATTCGAAAATCCCCGGAGGTTATTCATGATTTAATTTCTTTGGGAGTTAGGTTTGAAGAAAAGAATGGTAAACTGCTGTATACGAAAGAAGGCGCTCATTCTACAGCAAGAATTTTATACCATAAAGATATTACTGGACAGGAGATTACACAAAAACTGCTCCAACAGGTAAAAAAGAAAAAGAACGTTGTTATTATGGAATATACAGAAATGATTGATTTAAACTGTTATAATAATCGTTGCAGCGGTGTAATACTTCGTACGATAGAAGGAATTATCATAAGACTGGATGCTGATTATACAGTCTTGGCTACAGGTGGAATCGGCGGTCTGTATCAGGATTCAACGAATTATCCTCATCTAACCGGAGATTCGCTGTCACTGGCAATTAGTCACAAAATTAATTTGAAGAATCTAAATTATATTCAAATTCATCCTACTACCTTATTTTCTTTAAAACAGGGAAGAAGATTTTTGATTTCGGAATCTGTACGTGGAGAAGGAGCCTATTTGTTAAATGCTCATAAGGAACGTTTTGTGGATGAACTTTTGCCAAGAGATGTGTTGACTCAGAAAATCTGTCAGCAGATGAAAAATGAGGACAGCAGATATGTATGGCTTTCTGTCATACACTTAGGAAGTGATTGGATAAAAAATCGTTTTCCTAACATTTATCATCGTTGTCTGGAAGAAGGCTTTGATATTACACGGGAATGCATTCCGGTTACACCGGCACAGCATTATTTTATGGGCGGAATTGATGTTGACCTGCACAGTAAAACTTCCATGGAACATCTATACGCAGTGGGGGAAACCAGCTGTAATGGAGTGCATGGAGCTAATCGACTGGCTAGCAATTCACTACTTGAAAGTTTAGTGTTTGCCAGAGAAGCAGCAGCCCATATAGCAAGTACATTTAAAAGAAATTATTCTTTCAAGACTATAACAGATTACTCTGACTATGATAATTATGAAATATTGAAAATAAAGAATAAAGAATTAATATTAAAGGAAATTGAGAGGATAAACCGGAATGAACAACGAAACAACATTAAAATTAAATGTGGATGATATCTTGTTACAGGCTCTGAGGGAAGACGTCTCCAGTGAGGATATCACCACAAATGCGATAATGCATGAGAGTAAAACTGGTCAGGTACAACTATTATGTAAACAGGATGGTGTTATAGCAGGTTTGGCTATATTTTATCGCGTGTTCCTACTGCTGGATCCTTTGGCTAAGATGCAGGCATATGTGCAGGATGGGAATAGGGTTAAGAAAGGTGATCTCATTGCAGTAATTACTGCAGATATCAGGGCATTACTGTCAGGAGAAAGAACAGCATTAAATTACCTTCAGCGGATGAGCGGTATAGCAACCTATACCCGTACAATTGCCGATATGCTAGAGGGCAGCAGAACAAAATTATTAGATACAAGGAAAACAACTCCCAATATGAGAATCTTTGAGAAGTATGCAGTAAAGGTCGGGGGTGGATATAATCACCGGTTTAACCTTTCCGACGGCATTTTATTAAAGGATAATCATATTGCGGCAGCCGGCTCAGTAAAGAAAGCAATTGAATTAGCAAAGGAATATGCACCATTTGTTCGAAAGATAGAAGTAGAGGTAGAAAACCTGGAGATGCTTGAGGATGCTCTGGAAGCTGGCGCAGATATTATCATGTTTGATAATATGAGTACTGATATGATGAAAAAGGCAGTAGAGATGGTAGGCGAAAGGGCGGAAACAGAATGTTCGGGAAATGTAACGAAAGAGCGTATTAGTGACTTAATGGAAATCGGGGTTGATTATATTTCATGTGGAGCTTTAACACATTCAGCCCCGATTTTAGATCTTTCATTAAGAAACCTTAAGATAGTCAATTAGTAGTTTTAAAAGGCTTTTGTAAAAACAAGTCCTACTCGATTTCATACCGATGCCCAAAATAACTAGAAGCTGTACAGCGCCGGAGCAGTTCGATGGCTTTGCTTCTCTCTCCTGTGTTTCGATAGTATTCCATCAGTGCTTCGGCTGCTTCTAGAA
>JAQZAX010000045.1 GCA_029239455.1 Anaerocolumna sp. | reverse complement strand
AGAAATTTTTGATTCTTTCTTCTCAAGTGCTTCCGTTTTCTTATCTAAAGTTTCTTCTTTAGCAAGAACACGTTTTTCATAACGTTGCAATTCTGCTCTTCTTTCCTTAGTTTCCCTATCAAGCTCATTCTTAGTCTTTAAAGACTCTTCCTTTGCTTCTAACAAGGCTTCTCTTTTCTTAGTTTCAGCTGTTTTTAAAGCTTCATCTATGATTTCTCTTGCTTTTTCTTCTGCTGAGCCAAGCTTCGCTTCTACAACTTTGATACGATAGGCTATGGCAGCTTTCCAAACAAGAAGAACGACTATTACCAAGGTTACTAAAATAGCGGCTACTATTAGTAGATCTTGCACAGGAGCACCTCCTTATTTAATTTTCATTGTACAACAATACAACATATAAATTTTATACTTTTTTTACGCGAATGTCAAGTATATTCCCTCTACACTTATGCAATATGTCAAAAATTAACGAAATATTTTCTATAAACAGCAAATATTATAAAAATTTTTTATATATTTTTAGCTAAAAAGAAGGACCTAACTAAATAGTTAAGTCCAGTTATTATTATTCAACCATTTCTCCAATATAATAAAATCCTTTGCTATCTTTCAAGTTAACATCTATAATTTTTCCAATCAAGTCGCTTGTTCCAGGGAAATGAACTAAGACGTTATTGCTTAACCTACCTGTCATTAAAGAATTATCTTGTCCATTTACTTCTTCAACTAGTAACTTTTGAACGGTTCCCTTATCCCTGCCGGTTCTTTCTGCTGATATCTCCTGTATTTCTTTTAACAAGCGATTGAATCTTTCCTTAGCTATTTCATCTTCTACCTGATTCTCCATTGCAGCAGCTGGCGTGCCTGTTCTTTTAGAGTATAGGAAAGTATAAGCGCTGTCATATCTTGCTTTTCTTACAACATCCAGTGTTTCTAAAAAATCCTCTTCTGTTTCTCCTGGGAAACCTACAATAATGTCTGTGGTCAGGGATATATTTGGCATAGCTGACTTTATGCGGTCTACTAATGCCAGATAGTCTTCCTTGGTATATTTGCGATTCATAATACCAAGAATTTTAGTGCTTCCCGACTGCAAAGGCAAGTGAATATGATTGCATATTTTTTTAGAACTCTTCATTACATCAATTAAAGAATCAGATAAATCTTTTGGATGTGAAGTCATAAAACGAACTCTCTCTAAACCATCAATTTTCTCAATCTCTAATAACAATCCTGAAAATGTCATTGGATTATCTAAAGTTTTGCCATAGGAATTAACATTTTGCCCTAAAAGCATTATCTCAACTACACCTTGCTCTACTAAGTGCTTTATTTCACGAATTATATCCTCTGGATTACGGCTTCGTTCCCTGCCCCTAACATAAGGGACGATACAATAGCTGCAGAAATTATTGCATCCATACATAATGTTAACGCCGGCTTTAAACTTGTATTTTCTTTCACTTGGCAGATCCTCAACAATTTGATCCGTATCTTTCCAGATATCAATCATCATTCTTTTGGAGTGTATTCTCGAATACATTAATTCTGCTAATTTAAATATATTATGTGTACCAAAAATAATATCTACAAAGTGATAGCTTTTTTTTATCTTATCTACTACAGCATCTTCCTGCATCATGCAGCCACACAAAGCTATCTTAAGATTTGGATTCTTTCTCTTTAGACTATTTAAATACCCTAGTCTTCCATATACTCTCATATTGGCATTTTCTCGGACAGTACAGGTATTATAGACAATAAAGTCCGCATCTTCTTCCGTATCGGTTTCAATATAACCTATTTTTTCTAAAATACCGGCTAATTTCTCAGAATCTTTGGCGTTCATCTGACAACCAAAGGTCTGTGTTAAGAATTTAAGCGGTCTTTTGTTTTTCTCGTTTTCTGAGGATACCCATTCTTTTAGACGGCTCATGTAATAATATTGTCTTAAAGGTTCCCGAGCAGGTGCCTCTCCTGTTTTATCATGAAGCAAAAAGTTCTCTAAGTCTGCATCTATATCCGTAATTTCAAGATTAACTGTTTCATTGTAAGTGTTACTCATCTCTTCCTCTTTTCTATCTATATAAGTACTTTATCTGGTCTGTCCATTACCAAAAATAATATATTTAGTAGTGGTTAGCGCAACTAAGCCCATAGGACCTCTTGCATGAAGTTTTTGTGTACTGATACCAAGTTCCGCACCAAATCCAAATTCCCCACCATCTGTAAATCTAGTGGAAGCATTGACATAAACTGCTGCCGCATCAATTTCATTCAAGAATTTCATAGCATTGTCATAATCTTTGGTTACAATGGCCTCTGAATGTTTTGTGTTGTAATAATTAATATGTTCTATGGCTTCTTCAATGTTATCCACTACTTTTAAGGAAATAAAACGATCAAGATATTCTTTTCCATAATCTTCTTCTGTAGCAGGTTCCATAAGCTCACAGATGTCCCTTGCTCTATCATCTGCCCGAAATACAATCCCTTTTGCTGTTAATCTATCATAAATCTGTGGAATAAAACTTTCTGCAATCTTACTATGTACCACTAAAGATTCACAGGCATTACATACTCCAAGTCTCTGGGTTTTTGCATTATCTATAATATCCAGTGCCATAGTAAAGTCCGCAAATTCATCAACATAAACATGGCAATTTCCGGTGCCGGTCTCAATAACAGGAATGGTACTGCTATCCACTACAGTTTGGATAAGACCTGCTCCTCCACGTGGAATGAGCACATCAATATATTTATTTAGGCGCATCAACTCTTTCGCAGTATCTCTATCCGTTTTAGTAATAAGTTGAATGGCATCTTCCGTCAGATTTACTTTTCGTAACGCTTCTCTTATGATTGTAACAATTGCAGTATTGGAATGAATGGCATCACTTCCACCCCGAAGAATGACAGCATTACCAGTCTTAAAACACAAACCAAATGCATCCGCCGTAACATTAGGACGTGATTCATAAATAATCCCCACAACTCCAATTGGTACCCTTTTTTGACCAATCATTAACCCATTTGGACGCTGCGTCATGGAAAGTACTTCACCTACCGGATCAGGTAAAGAGGCAATATCAAGAAGTCCTTGTGCCATTCCTTGAATACGGTCATGGTTTAATTGCAAACGGTCAATCAATGATTCTTTTATGCCATTTTGTCTTGCATTCATAATATCAATCTGGTTTGCTGCCATAATCTTATCTTCACTGGCTATTAAAAAATTTGCTGCTTCACTCAAACCTTCATTTTTACGTAATTGTCCCAATATATTAAGTTCAGTTGCAGCTTTTTTGGCTTTTGCGCCTATCTCTTCTAAATAATTCATAATTTACACCCACCTTATCCTTTAAATAATAATTTTTGTATTTGTAATAATTTGATCTACTTTTTTATCATGCTCATCCTGTGGAATTTGTTCGAACACTTGAAAATCATAGGATAATGCAATTGTCTTCATAGGTACAGATTTATATTTTTCAAAAAATCGATCATAATAACCCTTACCGTAACCAACTCGATTCTTATTCCAGTCAAATGCAAGTCCCGGAACAATAACCAGATTGTTATTCTTTTTATCCGGTATTGCTTCTATACCAGAGACTGGCTCAGGAATGCCAAGAATTCCTGGCTGCAAATCAGCAAAGGATTCAATATAATAGAATTTCATTTCATTATCCACAATTTTAGGTACAGCCACCTTCTTAGAATTTGCAATCCCACTGTTTATAATTTCAGCAGTGAGTACCTCCTGATGAAACGAAACATAACAAAACAAATGAGTGCAATTAAGATAGGATTTATCCATTAATAAACATTCTTTAATTTTTTCACTGTAGTCTCTTATCTCATTCATTGATACCGCTGTTTTCAATGCTTTTATATGGCTTCTGATTTCTTTCTTATTCATAATTTACACTCCGGCATATGGCAGGTAGGCCTGCGATACTATTTTTACTGCAAATTCTTTTTCGATAATTCTGTTACTGAGCCATCTGGATTTAAGAGAGAAATATTATTTAAGGTTCCTCTTAAGTTTTTTCGTATAGCCATTACATAGGCACTTCTTAATTCTGCCTGTTCTGTTTTTTCTTCCTCTGTTAAACCAACTTCTTTCGATTTTTTATATAATTCGTTGATTCTATCAATATTTAAATTATCCATAGATACACCCTTCACTTAGCGATACTTTGTCAGCGCTATGGCCACAAATACCATTATATTTAATTTAATCTGTGGCTTCCTTTCTTTATCATATTTTAATTAGGATTTGAGGGTCAAAAGCCTCAATATTTATAAATGATGAATAGTGCTGTATCTAGCGGTATTCATCGAACAACAAAAACCTATTGGTATTACTATTGATACAATTCCATAGCGTATACTAGAAACCATACCAATTTATTCATGAAATTGTTTCGTGCTAATATAGTCAAGTAATACAAAATCATCATCTTTATGAGCTTTAAATAAGGTACCTATATTTTTGCCTTCTATAATGTCATTAATAACATAAACATCATCGCCGTTAGCGATGACCATGTCTGCACCGGAATCCGTTGCTATTCTCGCCGCAGATATTTTGGTTGACATTCCGCCGGTTCCAACAAGTGAATTAGAGCCCTTACCCATCTCAATCAGAGAATCATCAATTATTTCAACATAATCAATAAATTTTGCCTCCGGATTCTTATGAGGATCATCGGTATAGAGGCCATCGATATCTGATAATAATATCAGTAAATCACCATGTACCAAAGCAGTAACAATGGCGGATAAGGTATCATTATCTCCAAATTCTATTTCATCCGTTGAAACAGTATCATTCTCATTAACAATTGGGATTACACCCATTTTAAATAATTCTTCAAAAGTATTCTGGGCATTCTCCCTGCTGATATCATTTATCATGGTATATTTCGTCATTAATATTTGTGCAGGAATCTGATTATATTCACCAAATAACTTTTGGTATACCATCATAAGTCTAGCTTGTCCAACTGCTGCACATGCCTGTTTCATAGCCTTTTCTTTAGGCTTTTCTTTTAGTCCAAAGGCTTCCCTGCCAACTGCAATTGCTCCTGAGCTTACTAAAATAACATCTTTACCCTGGTTTTGCAAGTCAGTTAACACTCTTACGAGTTTTTCCATCTTTAATAAATTAATGCTTCCTGTTTCCCAGTGTGTTAATGAGGAAGAACCTATCTTTATAACAATACGTTTTTTATCCTTTAGTAATTGTCTATTTAACACGATTTAGTATTCCTTTCCAGCTTTATAGCGTTTTGTAATCGCTTCAAATATTTTAATGCCATCAATGGCAGCAGATGTGATACCTCCTGCATAGCCTGCACCTTCACCACAGGGATATATACCAGCAATATTGGATTCAAACCTTTCATCCCTGTGAATTCGAATCGGGGAAGACGTCCTGGTCTCTACTCCTGACAACACCGCTTCTTTATCTGCAAAACCCGGAATTTTCTTATCAAAGGCAAAAACTCCTTCAATAATAGCTTCTATCACATAGTCAGGTAAACAATGTCTTAAATTGGCTAAAGTATAATTACCTTTTATATTTGGTGTAATATGACCTATTGTATCACTCTCTTTATCTCTTAACAAGTCTCCAAATAATTGCACTGGGATCCGTCCATTTCCTAATTCATAAGCAAGTCGCTCCCATTTCCTCTGGAATTCAACTCCGGTTAACACATCTGGTATACCATCCACTTTAGGGAAATCATCGGGAGTTACGGTTACAATTAATGCACTGTTCGCATTCATTTCATCCCTTGCATGATTACTCATGCCATTCACTACAAGACTGCCTTCTTCTGAGGAAGAATTAACAACGAAACCACCAGGGCACATACAAAAAGAATAGACCGCCCTGCCATTGTTTGCTTGATGGGTTAATTTATAATCTGCGGCAGGTAATTTCTCATACATCTCCCCATACTGATTGTGGCTAATCAGGCTTTGTGGATGTTCCATACGTAGCCCGATTGCAAAAGATTTCACGGATAAATTAAGTCCGATTCTCTCTATTAGCGAGAAGGTATCTCTTGCACTATGTCCTATGGCTAAAACTAAGGTATCACATGCTAAATATTCACCATGATTAATTTCAATTCCTTGTAATTTTTGGCCTTTGATGTCTATATGGGTTAAGCAGTTTCGAAATCGTACTTCTCCACCAAGGGAAATTATTTCATTTCTTATATTTTGTACTACTGTTCGTAACTTATCAGTACCAATATGGGGTTTGTTCAGATATAGAATCTCTTCTGGTGCTCCATGCTCTGCAAATATTTCTAACACTTTAGTTCCTCTGCCGGTTTCGTCTTTTACCATGGTATTTAATTTACCATCAGAAAAAGTTCCAGCGCCGCCTTCACCAAATTGAACATTACAGTTGTTATCAAGTTCTCCTGTCTTCCAGAAATGTTCAACTTCTTTTACTCTATGATTAACATCATCACCACGCTCAATTACTATGGGTGCATAACCATATCTTGCAAGCATTAGCCCACAATATAACCCGGCGGGTCCCATACCGACAACAACTGGTCGGTTCTTCATGGGTTCTGCACCAGTAGGCTTATAGTCATATTTCGGTTTTTCTCCTACTGTAATGCTAGGACTATGAAGCTTTTTCATTATTTTTGTTTCATCCTCAACTTTTACAGCAACATGATAAACATAGAAAATCTCATTTTTCTTTCTGGCATCAATTGATTTTTTCTCAATTGTATATGAGAGAATGACCTGGGAAGATATCTTAAGTTGTTTCGCTATCAGCTGTTTTAATTCATCTTCTGAATGATCAATTTTTAATTTTAATTGTGATATATGAATCATACTACTCCATTCTATTCGGTAAATTTATCAGGACAATCCCATACCTGCTACAAAACCTGTTGTCCAAGCCCATTGAAGATTATATCCGCCGCAGGTACCATCTACATCAATAATCTCTCCGGTAAAATACAATCCTTTTATAAGCTTTGATTCCATGGTATCCGGCCTAATCTCTCTGGTATCAATGCCTCCGGCACTCACTTGTGCCTGATCAAAGGAATTTGGTTCGTTAATGGGAATACTCCATTCTTTTATTTGATTTACCAGATTTGTCACCTTATTTTGATTTGCATCCTTACACGGCAAGTAGGCAGGAATTCCTGCTTCTTTTAACATAACATAAGCTAGCTTATGATTGAATAATCCGATGAGTAACTCCTCCATATTCTTAACTGGATTATTCTTAATTCTATTATTAATTAAATTAGAAACTTCCGTCCAGTTCAATGAAGGTAAAAAGTCGATTTTAAGTATTACTTTATTATTTTCACTTAATGCCTTTGCAGCAAATCGGCTGATTTGAAATATTGGAATGCCCGACACACCGTAATTAGCCATAAGTAATTCACCATATTCTTCCGTCATGAGTTTTTGATTAATAAATAATTTTACCAGAGCTTCTATGCGAACACCCGCTAAAGTTTTAAAATACTTTTCACTTGATTTTAACTGCACTAAGGCCGGTAGAGGTTTAATAATTCTATGCCCTAATTCCTTCGCCAGTTCATATCCGCTCCCATCCGAACCCAATTGTGCAGATGCACATCCCCCTGTTGCTAAGATAATTTTATCTGCTCTAAATTGTCCCTTATTCGTAATAATAAGAAATGATTCCTTTTTCACAATTCGTTCAACATGAATATTACACTGTATTTTAACATTTAATCGTTCCAGTTCCATCTTTAAAACTTCTACTATGGACGCTGCCTGCTCGGAATTCGGATAGATATACCCTCGTTTTTCTTTCGGATATATTCCAAGATCCGAAAAAAAATCTAATGTTTTAGTTACATCAAATTGCGCCAAAACTTTACCCGGAAAAGTGCTGTCACTGCTACGATAACATTCCGGCGTCTGCATTAAATTTGTGTAATTACATTTACCATTGCCGGTAGCCAATATTTTTTTACCAATTTTATCTTTATGTTCTAAAATCGTTACCTTGTGCTTCTGTCTTGCTGCAATAATTCCAGCCATTAATCCAGAGGCACCTCCACCAACAATAATTACTTCGCCCATACATTGCTCCTATCAGAAAACACAGCATTTTAACAATAAGTTTATTTTAACTATAGATTGTATTATTTTCAAGTAATTTATTTTTTAGAAAATCAAACCAGTCATAGAAATGACAAAATTTGTGTATATAATAAGACCGTTATAAAACGTCTAGTCATAGGAGCGCCCCCGCAGAGGAATTAGTATAATTTATATCACATTTCATAACATTCTATATTAGAGGAGATAACACAGATGAACAAAATATATATCTTGAATATAAACTTTAAATATAATGAAACAGATCAAGTAATTCATCCTGTAATATTAAAGGATAAGAATTATATGGTTTTAGTGGATTGTGGTTATCCTGGATTTCTGCCTTTGATTGAAGATGCAATGAAGTTAGAAGGTTTAGAATGCAGTCAATTAACACATGTTGTTATTACCCATCAGGATTATGATCATATAGGTTCTCTTTCAGATTTAAAACAGAGATATCCCCAAATTAAAGTTGTTTCAAGCATACAGGAATCCCCATATATTTCTGGAGATATAAAATCCCTTCGTTTAGAACAGGCAGAGAAAATGCAAGAATCCTTACCGGAAGATCAAAAATCATTTGGCGAGTTCTTTTGCAATACATTGAGAAGTGTAGAGACAGCCAAAGTAGATATCACTGTAAATGATGGAGATCAATTCGATTGGTGCGGCGGATGCCAAATCTTAAGTACACCAGGACATACTCCTGGGCATATCTCACTTTATGTTATTGAAGAAAAGGCTCTCATTACTGGAGATGCAGCTGCCCTAGAAAATGGAACATTGGTTATTGCGAATCCTCAATTTACATTGGACTTAGAGTGTGCCGCAAAATCCCTTGAGAAAATTAATAATTTAGGCGCGAAGCGATATATCTGCTATCATGGTGGTGTATTAGATCGGATTTAACGACCCTTCTTTCGTTACACATACCAAGTGCCCCATGGATTTATTATTACAGTGCTTTCACTAAATAATAATAAGTTCATGGGGCATTTCTTAAAAGTTTACACTAGTGTTACAACTTATATAATTTGGGAACGGAAGCTATTTAAAATGGAACACCCAGCGGATTAGCTGGAATAATTCTCAAGTGCAGAATAGAGAGCATCCAAATCTTTAATGAAGATACCTTCCTCCAGCTGAATCTGCTCAAACTGTGTTAAATCCTCAACAGACACTTCCGTATATTCATACACAGTTTTTTGGTCACCATAATATACTACGATGTATCCATTTTGAGATTTTAAATAAAACTTATATTCTACCAAGTCACTATTATACACCTTGCGAAGTACAATATTGTCTTTTGAGAAAGCTAAGAGGTTAAAGGTATAGAGTCCCTTTTCATATTCACTCCAAGGTAAATCTTCCATATAATTATGGAGATATTCTATTACTTCTTCCCTGTTTAAACCTACCAAATAACTAGGTATTTGTAATATTTCCTCTGTCATATTTCCGGTTACTAAATCATAGGTTTCTAATTTATACTGGGTAGTTGGCATAATGGTATCTTCTGAAATGGTATCTACCGGAACACTCAGATCACCTGTATTTTGTCCCGTTGATTCTAATGTATTATCTGGATCCACACTGTCTGTTTCTGCATCATTATTATTGGCAAGTTGTTCAGTTGAACCTAACATGCGCCTTTCCTCTAATGATAAAATAAGTTCATTATTTCTCTCTACAGCATTTTCATTGAATTTCTTAAGCGCATTTTTATAACTTAAATAATAACTGGCTGAAAACATAATTGCTAACGAAAAAAAACTAATGAAATAGATAAATGCCTTTTTGAATTTCACAAAATCAACTCCTTTGGCATTTAGTATTCACTAGTTTTATAAGGTTTAAACATATATTATTATAATAAGTGTAGTTTTCTGGCAATCTTTACAAGGGTTCTTCCCTTAGGCATACCATATAGTTCTGCTTCTGTTATTCCCTTCAATAAAAGTAAAAGTACAAAATAGATAATGGCAGACAAAAATATTGCAGCTAATGTACTAATAGAATTTATAGTTATTAGTCTATAGATCCCTTGATAACTAATATAAGTAACAATGCCCATAATTACTGCACAAACAGCTGGAACCAGGAATGTTTTATTAATTTCCTGCTTATAATTCAGATGTTTTGCTACGGCTCTCCAATTTAGAATAGCTACCACCAAAGCAAATGTTACATTACCAATTACTAATCCATAGGTACTTAAATTAAAGAATTGAAGCAATATGTATACAATAACAATATGTATTGCTAAAGATATGGCAGAATGAATTACAGGAAGTCTTAACATATTAATTCCCTGCAGTACTGCATTGGTTACCGTAGAGAGAGAATAAAATACGATAGCAATTGCACCTAACCGAATTAAATTAGCCGGTAAGGCCCTTTCATCGTTAAATAACAATTGAAGAATTGGAGAAGCTAATACTCCCATTCCTACAGCACACGGAAAAGCAATTATCATATTTAGTTTTACCGATTGCTGCACTTTATTCATAATATCCAGAATTGCCATGTTTTTATAAGCAGATGAAATACTTGGAACAATTGCAACAGCCATAGCAGAAGCGATTGATACAGGAACATTAACTAACAAATTATACTTTCCCCCATAAATACCAAGTAACGCTCTTCGTTCATCTAATATCAGACCTTTTCCGTCCATAATATGTCCAAACAAGGAACTATCAATTAATGAACTTAACTGATAAACAGTTTGACTTAAGATGACAGGAATGATAGTTAGAATTAAAATAACAAAGACTTCATGATAGGATTCATTTTCAGAAATAGTATCTCTTCTGACCTTCTTTTTGATAATTGGCTTGTTAATCCAAAATACAAATCCTAAAAATAATAGAGATGTAATTGCACCAATTAAGGTTCCTAAGGTACCGCCGGCAGCACCATATGCCTCTATATTAACAGATGCGCTGTGGGCTTTCATTAAATAATAGGCGGCAGCAATACTTACCATAGCATTAACGATCTGTTCTAATATTTGAGAAAAAGAGGTAGGGAGCATGTTGTGATTCCCTTGAAAGAACCCTCTTAACACTCCCATAACTGCAAACACAAATATATTAGGCGCTAAAACCTTTAAAGGAATCGCACTGGTGGGCATATTAAATATCTTATCTGCTAATAAATCTGCACTAAAGTATATAATGAAAGAGGCCAATAACCCTATTGCAAAAGCAAAACTGATAGCACAAATAAATACTTTATAAGAATTTTTATATTCTTTTTTCCCAACCCGTTCCGCTACTAGTTTAGATACAGAAAGAGGTAGGCTATAGGAAGAAAGAATTAAGGCAATGTTGTATATTTGAAACGCATTATTATAATCTCCTATTCCTGCATCCCCTATGATATTAGTTAATGGTAGTCGATAAAGTAAACCTATTAATCGTGATATTATGGAGGCCGCAGCTAATATACTCCCTTGCACCAAAAAATTTCTTTTTCTATTGTCAGTTCCCATAATGTCCTCCGGGTTTCACTAAATTAGCTTTTGTTTTTCATTTCTTTTTGCTTTGGAAAGAGCACGAATTTGAGTACTTAATCGGAAATTACTACGTCTTCTACCTGATTATCAGGGAATACGGCAATGTAAGTTTTGCCTGGATTCATGCGTAATTCATTTCCTTTTGAATCATAATAATGCATTTCCCTGCTGGCTTCATTTTTAGTCCATGTGATTTCAACCAATTTACCATTGGTAATATAATAACCTGTACCTGTTGCGTCTTCTATATCCATTGTCTGATAATCGTTCTTATCAATATCCCATTCCTTCACAAACTGCACAATAATATTCTTAAACGCTAATTGCTCTCCAGTATTAAAATCTTTATGTTCTGAACCAAACTGGTATCTGTAAAATAACTTATCATCTTCATTATAAGTAAAATATGGTGAGGCATATTTCGTAAAGTTTAAGTTGATTTTCTCTACATCTTTGTTTGAAACAATATCGGTATCTTCTTCGTAGAAAGAAAAATGTCCATCAAAATCTTCTTCATATTCAAGACGATAGCCTTTTATTCCCGCACCCTCTCTTATACCTGCATCTGTAGCAAAAGCATTATGGGGAGCTTTTATTGATTTATCACGATAAAATACTGTTTCAGCAATTCCGGTTAACCCGCTTAAATTATCAACACCAAGTTCCGCAATTTTTTTGGTAGCATAGGTTGTCTCACCATAATGCACGAAAATCGCATCATATTCATCTGCAAAACTAACGAAATAATGTCTTGCACTTCTGACTGAACCAATACGCGTGTCATTTAAAGTTTCAAATACTCCTAAGAACCTTGTTATGCCACCTTCAACAATAGCTTCATATAGTACATCTGCTTCTGCGATACCACTTTGAGGAGAAGCCAGCTCTAAGTTATTAAGAATTATTGCAAATGGTCTCTTATTCCCCACTTCTTTTGGTACCCAAATTCCGGTTAATTTACTTCTTACCTCATTATCATGGTTCTCAGTTTCTGCTGTCGTTTCAGCCATTTCAGTTATATTTTCCGTAGGAGCCACACTAACAGATTCTGATTCTATATCTTCTGATCCTTTTTTACTGCATCCTGCAATTGTAAGTATTATAACGGCAATCATTATAAATAAAGTATTCTTTTTTTTCATTCAAGTAATCTCCTATCTGTTTCGATATTTTACTATAATATTTTACTATAATATTTTACTATAATATTTTACTATAATAAAAGGTTTTATCGATTGATTTGTAATTCCTCTAATACCTTATTTTGTCTTGTTTCCATCAATAATCGTTCTTTCTCTTCCATATGATCATAACCAAATAGATGCATCATGCTATGAGCTGTTAAGAAAGCAAGTTCACGTTCTTTGGAATGTCCATATTCTTTAGCCTGCTCCATAACTTTTTCAACTGATAAGATAATATCTCCCAAGAGAAGCTCTCCTGTCTCCGGATTGAAATAGTCATCAGCAGCCTCTTCCAGGCCACTAAAATCAGAAGGTTCTTTATAATCAACTAATGGAAATGATAGAACATCTGTAGGCGCATCAATCTTTCGGTATTGACGATTTATTTCCTGTATCTCCTGGTTATCTGTTAATATAACGTTTAATTCTACCTCATAAGGGCACTGTTCTAAATTCAAAGATTTATCAACAACTTTAGTTATTATGTCTTTGTAATCTAAATTAAGATTAATTTCAGTTTCATATTCTATGTTTAGTGTCATTTCTTACCTCTTTTTGAATTCTACATATGTAGAAAATATCTTTTCAATTCATTAAACTGTTTGACAGACAGTCCTGATTCATCCAAACTCCCTTTTGATAATCGAAGAAGAAAGACTTGATCTACAATCTTCTCTAAGGATATTGGTGCCGCTTCCTTACCGGATGCTACTTCAATTCTGTGTCTTTTCTCAAAAAACTCCTTTGAAGATAAAATACTAACCGTGAGCATTACAATTGCAGCTTCCGGAGTTCCCGGCTTATCATATTTTAAATTATGCTGTTTAATTATATCTTTTAATAAGCTTGGCATATGATAATCATCCATTAACTTAACACCGGATTCAACATATTGTTTGCTCTCTACTAGGCCAATGCTATAATACAATCCTCCGGATTTTGCTATCTTCTCTTTGGCACCTATGGCCAAAGCTGCATTTTTACATATCTCACCGGTATGTAATGCATTCCGGTAGAGAATGTTTGAATGCTGTTTTAATCGCAGTAATAATGGAAATTCCGAATCAATAATTTCTTCATACGTGTGTGTTCCTATTGAATCGGGCTCTGCATCGGACACGGTTTCCTCTACCAAAAGTGATTCCAAAGATTTCGTCACATCTTCTATTTGATTTACAGGTTCTAAAGTCATTGCTAACTCTTTCCTGCTATCTGTTATACCTGTCTTTCTCTGATATACCATAGATATTACAGAAGCAAAACCCATTGTTATTAAAATAGAAATCAGATTGTAGACAGCATCGATATTCATGGCATCCCAGATATCAAAATTATTAATTATAAAGAGCAGCGTTACCTGCACAGATAAAACAATAATAACAGAATACCAAAGGGTAGATTGTTTTCTCATGGAATTAGAAAGCATACTCATAAGCGTCCCAAGAATCATAAGAAATACGATGGACTGTGCATTTAATTTACCAATAAAACTAGCTATGATAATTAAATTATAAGTATAAATCAATCCAATCTGCATATCAAATAGAATAGATATCACTAATCCCCCGGCCATCCACAGTAGGATTTCATCTGGTTTTTGGATAGCTATTATCATTAATAATGAAATTATATAGCTTCCAACTAAAATTGAATTAAAAAATGGCTTGTCCATTATCTTATCACGTTGGCTTCCTATATAATAAACAATAATTGTCATTAAAACAAATGACATAATGCAATATTTAAAAGTATCACTTGGATTTGTCCCCTCGTAAAATCCATAACAAATCAATACAATTGCTGATAAAAAGCCAAGTATTCCCCATAAGAGATTCGTTGGCGCAATGAAATATAAAGCAATTCGATTTTTCACAACGTTCCTCCTACATTTATCCTACGTTTTTTATTACTTTTCTCTATGTCCTTTATCTCCTGGTTTACGTCTTTCCATATTTTGAATTGTAACCTTTTTTGATTTCCTGGAAAATTTTCGATTATTCTCTTTCGTATCGCCAAGCTTACTTTCATATGCATCATAGGCCATAACAATCTTTTGTACTAAAGGATGTCTTACAACATCCTTACCGGATAAAAAGGAAAATCCAATATCCTCAATCTTACTTAATACTTTAATAGCTACATCCAGTCCGGACATGGCACCAGAAGGAAGATCTTTTTGTGATAAATCGCCGGTTACTATAACCTTGGATCCAAAGCCAATACGAGTTAGGAACATCTTCATTTGTGCAGGAGTAGTATTCTGAGCTTCATCCAGAATAATAAATGCATTCTCTAAGGTTCTTCCCCTCATATAAGCTAGTGGAGCAACTTCAATTAAACCTTTTTCCGTATTTTTTAAATAACCTTCCGCACCCATAATCTGATAGAGTGCATCATAAAGCGGTCTAAGGTATGGGTCAACTTTGCT
The DNA here is from genome assembly GCA_029239455.1 of Anaerocolumna sp. Lineage (GTDB taxonomy): Bacteria > Bacillota > Clostridia > Lachnospirales > Lachnospiraceae > Anaerocolumna. The sequence goes on along the minus strand of JAQZAX010000045.1, from coordinate 2,442 downwards.
TTGTAAATCTCCAGGCAAAAAGCCTAATTTCTCTCCCGCTTCAATAGCAGGTCTGGTTAAAATAATTTTACTGACTTCATCATTTTTAAATGCCGTTATGGCCATAGCCATAGCCAAGTATGTTTTTCCTGTACCTGCAGGCCCTATACCAAATGTTATCATCTTCTTACGAATCTGATCGACATAAGCCTTTTGTCCTAATGTTTTTGGCTTAATTGGTTTTCCTGCTATGGTATGACAAATTAGGTCCTGGTCAATCTCAACGATAGCAGATTCCTTATGATCAAAACTTAATGCGAGAGCATAATTTACACTTTGCTCAGTAATGGTATTACCTCTTTTAGAAAGTTCAAGCAGTTGTGTAAATACGCTCTTCGCTTTGGTAACATTATCATTGTCACCGATTAATTTAATTTCACCATTTCTAACAATTATAGTTACATTTAAAGTTTTTTCAATTAATTTAACATAGGCATCAAACTGTCCGAATACGTTTTTTTCATGTTCCGCTGGCACATCAATTATTGTTTCCAATAGACTCATCCGTTTCTATGAACCTCCACTCGTTGTCTTTGATTGTTCTATATTCTTTCACCGATTCCTGTACGATTATGTTGCCTTTTGCAATACAGGTATTATTCTCAATACTTATTTTAACATTATTTTCAATAATTAAAACATCTTTTTCAATTAATTTATCAAAATAACGTTTTAATTTATCTTTCGCTACCTCCACTGCTTCTTCCTTCGTATATCTCTTATTATCTTCGGTATATTCCACATAATATATACTGCTATGACTCATAGGAAGATAGAAATTATCACTAAAATGAAGCATCAACTCATCCACAATTATATCATACTTCTTATAGGGAATACTAGGACTATATAAATTAATTTTTTTTAACATGAATGAGATTTGATGACCAATTTTTTTGTTACCGGTATAACTTTTTTCTTTGTAATTCATTGAAAATGTATCTTCATATTCATAAAAAGTTTTTCCGGTAATATCAGCATCTGCAATGACAGGCTTTTTATTAACCATAATTCCATTATCACCTATAATATCAACTACTCCAGAGACTAAAATATCACCTTTTTTAACTACAGTGCCAATATCAACCTGTGGTACCCCTGTTCTTGTAATAATACTGGTAATGATGCAGTCTTTCGCTGCTGTTATGTGCACCGGTTCTGTTGTCGTAACAGCAGGTGCAGGCATATTGGTCTCCGTTATCTTAATTATCAGTCTTGTACCTTTTATCTCAGCAGATACCCAGCCAATATCCTTATAGGTTCCCCGTATGAGTTCTTCAATCTCCTGACCGTCAATATTCTTTTTCTGTATGCCTGTATATATTTCATTGGTTTTAAGGAATTTAACCATTGCTTCCTCGGTATACGTATGTCCGCCTAAAATATTGATGTCCCAAATAAAAAGTGACATTATGTAAAGAAATACAGAAAATAATAGAATACCAAGAACATAACCTTTTCGTTTTCTATATTTTTGTATTAAAAATGGCAGACCGAATCTTCTTTTAATAAATGGTACCGTTTTTGTTTTATATGCGATGGGTTTAAGTTCTAAGTAGTCACGAAGCATGATATAAAATTCATATTCTCCAAGAACATTTTTTAACTCCCATATATAGATACCCCGATTACTGCACAAATTAATAAATCTCTCGGGAGACCTGCCTTTCATTCTTATCAGAAGGTAACCACGTATCCAGCATAATGCTTTAATAAGCATTTTCTAACCCCCATGATTATATTTTTAGTTAAAAGTTAATTATTCATTGTATCATCTTTTCCGGTATAATATTGAATATTATGTACCATACCAGTGATTTTCATTTCATCATTGGTAAGAAAATCAATATTTAAGTTTTTACCTTCAATTTGTACTCTTCCAATTCCAGTAAGCACCCGAATGATACTGTCATTGTATTCTATAATACCTTTATAGTTTTCAACGTATAATTCGTTTCTTCCTATTGCTGTAATAATCGGGGCACCCGCTAGCATATCAGAAGGGAGTCGAAGCTGGTTTGATAAGGCTTCAAGATAGGTTTGTCTTTCTGCCTTCTCTTGCTTTTTTGCTTTATTAATATAATCATATAATTCTTTATTGGATTTTTTTTTGAATTTATCATGACTAGGTTTTAATTTTTTCCTCATCCATACCTCTCCACATAATTCCGGTACTATTATAGAATATATGGGTAAAACACATGTCCTATGCATAGAAACAGATAAAATTAAGTTGGGCTATATTTGTCATTGGGAAGTTTGGAGAACTTTACTATGACATGAAAAAAACCCCTTGAATCATTGAATTCAAGGGGTTACCTTAGTAGACTTTATACTATTTAAATTTACGTTTACGAGCAGCTTCAGACTTTTTCTTACGTCTTACACTTGGCTTCTCATAAT
>JAQZAX010000172.1 GCA_029239455.1 Anaerocolumna sp. | reverse complement strand
TATCTATGGTTTTGTTATAGGGCTGTTTTTGGGATTGATTTATAAGAAAACCAAGTCAATTCTTGGAGCAATAATTTTACATATGGCGGTCAATCTAAGTGGAATACTGTTGGGAGGATTATTTGGTAATGGAATATTTACCCTGCCTATTACATTTATAATCATGATTTTATTGGCGGTTCTTCTGATAGTAGTTAGTATGAAGTTGGTTTATAATACTTATTGTGCAGATGATTCTATTCTGATAGGATCTGAACTTGAAGACAACATAACACAGGATATCTAATATATAATTATACTACAGTGTAGGTTTGATATTTGAGCTGGAATGTCTAACCTACTTTGTAGTTTTTTTGCTGTGAAGCAACTAATCCTGTTTTTACCGGATACTTTGGGATATTTTCATTGTTAACCCTATAAACTTAGGCTATAATATTATTATAAAAGATTTGCCCGTAAAAGCTGATATTTCCCACTAGAATGGAAGATAAACGCCTTCATTATTTCAAAAGATAAGGTATTTGCCGGATAAATCATAAAATAAAATAGAAAAAAATATAGAATAAGAAGTGTTTACAAAAGGGGATTGCCATGAAGATTCAGTTACCGCAAAAGGTAGATTATATCATAAATCAGTTAATAAAATATGGATACGAAGCCTATGCAGTAGGCGGCTGCGTTAGAGATTCTATTCTGGGGAAAGAGCCGGAAGACTGGGACATTACCACTTCTGCCACACCTTTAGAAGTTAAGAAAATATTTCGTAGAACCATAGATACGGGGATTGCCCATGGAACGGTTACGGTGATGATGGACAAAGAAGGCTTTGAAGTAACCACCTATCGCATTGATGGAGAATATGAAGATAACAGGCGGCCCAAATCAGTAGAATTTACGGCAAATCTTGTGGAAGATTTAAAGCGAAGGGATTTCACCATCAACGCAATGGCCTATAATACAGAAAAAGGGTTAGTCGATATCTTTGGTGGCTTAGAAGATATAAAGGTGGGTGTAATCCGATGCGTAGGAAGTGCCTCTGACCGTTTTGACGAAGATGCTCTTCGTATTTTAAGAGCCCTTCGCTTCTGTGCCCAGCTTGGATTTACTATAGAGGAAGAAACGATGGAGGCAATACGGGAAAAGGCAGCCAACCTTTGCAATATTAGTGCAGAAAGAATCCGTGTTGAATTAAACAAGTTGTTGTTATCGAATCATCCGGATAAATTAATTGAGGCCTATGAGGTGGGTATAACAAAAATAATTCTGCCGGAATTTGATATTATGATGGAAACCGAGCAGAACAACTTCAATCATCTTTATAACGTAGGAGTACATTCCATAAAAGCGATACAATTGCTTGATTTACCGGAAGGGAAACATCCTTTTACGGGAGAAGGCGCAGAAATCAGCCAGAAAGAGAAGTTGATTTTATGCTGGACCATGCTTCTTCATGACGTAGAGAAACCAAGCTGTAAAACATTTGGTGAAGATGGGGTTGCACATTTTTATGGGCACCAGGAAAAGGGTGCTGGTACGGCGAAGAACATATTAAGAAGATTAAAATTTGATAATGAAACAACCGATACCGTAGTACGTCTGATTACATGGCATGACTACAGCTTTACCCTCAAACCTTCAAAAATGAGAAATGCTATTAATAAAATCGGTGATGATATCATGGATTTGCTGTTTGAGGTCAAAAAGGCAGATGTTCTGGCACAAAACCCGGAAACATGGGAATCTAAAGTCAATCATCTGAATGATGCAATGAGGCTCTATCATGAGATTAAAGCCAATGGGGAATGCGTGAATCTTAAAATGCTTACTGTGAATGGAAACGACCTGATTGCATTAGGGTTTAAACCAGGAGTCATTATTGGAGAAGTATTAAACCTATTACTGGAACAGGTTTTAGAGAAGCCTGAACTTAACGACAAAAGCACATTAATCGAGATAGCAAAAGCAAAATTAATCGATTTAAAATAAAAAGAGAAAGAAAACAAAATCAAACAAGCCAGAGAAGCAAAATCAGAAGGACAGAAATCAAAAACAAATCATATAGGAAAACTAGAACAAATCAAATAAGAAAACTAGAACAAATCAAATAAGAAAACTAAAACAAATCAAATAAGAAAACTAAAACAAATCAAATAGGAAAGCCTCCATTTTTCATAGAAATAACCCACTAATATTTTAAAAATCCCATTTTTTCCAGTCATGAATTAGAAGGATATATCATAGGATTAGAAAGAGACACCATGAGTAGCGGTGCAATAGTTTGGGTCAGGAGGCTTTCCTATGGAAGATAGAAACCAAGAGGTATTTCGGAGATAGAAACCAAGAGGTATTTCGGCAATATAATATAAAAATCTATAATACATACAGAATCAGGGGGGCATTCATCCTTGAGACGGATAAGGGACTCAAACTATTAAAAAATTTAGAGAGTTCGAAAAACCGTGTTGAATTTGAATATGCCTTGCAGGAACATCTGCAAAATATGGATTATCCCAATATAGATCAATATGTCCGAAATACGACGGGTGAGATAATAACAGAAGATACCGTGGGAAACAGGTTTGTATTAAAAAACTGGTTTCCTGGAGAAGAATGCAATTTAAGGGAAGAAGGCGATGTGGAGGATGCTGCATCGAATTTAGCACTTTTGCATACATTACTTCGTGATTTGCAGCTAGAGGAAGAGCAGATCAAATTTAATTCCTATTTTAATTTGCCAGATCTGTTTGAGAAGAGAAACAGGGAATTAAAAAGGGTTCGAAGTTATATCAGGGAAAAGAGAAAAAAAAACGAATTTGAAATGTGTTATATGAACTGCTATGAAGAGTTTTATCAGCAGGCTCTGGAAGCTTTCAAACTGTTAGAAGCATCAAATTATCACAATTTGCTGGCCGATGCTACGGAGCATAGACACATATGCCATGGTAATTATACGTATCATAACGTCATAATGTTAAAGCAGGGAAAAGCAGTACAAAATATAACACCTGATTTCAAAGGAGATTACCGCTTAAAGAAAGAGAATTCAGAGATACTGTCTGCCGCAGGCATTCCTATGCCAAATTTAAACTTAAATATGGCAACTACTAACTTTGATAAGGCCTGTGTAGGAATCCAAATAACAGATTTATACCAGTTCATTCGTAAAGTCATGGAGAAAAATGATTGGGATATCGATTTTGGCAGCAGAATATTAGATACTTACAACAGAGTTTTGTCGATTAGTAAAGAGGAATATAAATTATTATATATACTGCTTTTGTACCCCGAGAAGTTTTGGAAGATTACCAACTTCTATTATAATAGTAAAAAATCATGGGTGCCCCAGAGAAATATCCAAAAGCTAATGGGAATTCAGGAACAAGGGGACAGAAAAACCCGATTTCTAAGGTGCCTGGAAAATACATTTCATTAATGCTCTGTATGCTTCTGTAGAAAGTTATTTCTATAGAAGCATGTTGTTGCTTATAGGATGTGAATAGAATATAATAAGGGTATCATAAAATTCAGGATAAAAGTAATTTTAGATAAACCACAAAAAGTTATAGTATCAGATAAATAGCCTATTGAATATGTAATCTATAAAGGGTATATGAAGGATAGTAAGATAAAACATGGGAATGAGAGGTTGTTGCCATTGGAAGAGAACAGGAAAAATAATAATAAAGTCCAACAGATGATACTATATGGTATATTTGCAGCTATTTTGATTTTTTCTTTTGTAGTAGTGATGAGTCAGCAGAATAAAAAGCAAAATAATAACCTAAATACTATCAAGGATGGGGAAATAGAGCAGGAAATCACCACGGAGGGGGACAAGCCTTTATTAGCAGTCATAGTTCGTATGGACTTACTTGCAGGGACCATTACCTTACAGGATATCAGAAATGGACAGGAGATAGTAGTGCCCTATACTGGAGGCACCGACATAATAGATAAATATGAACAGATCATGACGGCGCCCCAACTATCCATAGGAGAAGTAGTAGATGCTTATTTTCATAATGACAAATTAGTAAAGCTGCAGGTATCAGACCAGGTATGGGAATATAGCGGTGTTAACAAGTGGAGTATAGATACCTATGAGAATATCTTTACAATTGCAGATACCAAATATAAATATACGAACAACCTTGTGGTAGCCGGAAATAATGAAATTATAGATATCTTTGATTTGAATGAAAAAGATCAGCTAACCATTAAAGGAAATGAAAAAGATATTTATTCTATTGTTGTTACAAAGGGTCATGGAGTAATACGTTTAGAAGAATATGATGATTTTGTTGGAGGAACTGCCTATATTGGGAATCGGGAAACACTTCCTGTTGAGGATGATATGTATATCATGGTCAGAGAGGGAACTCATGAAATCATCTTAGAGAAGGATAATTTTATCGGATACAAAACAGTGGAAGTTAAGCGGGATGAAACTGTAGTGGTAAACATGGGAGAATTTAAGAAACCCATTGTTCAAACGGGATTCGTAAAGTTTGAAATTCTTCCCTATGGCGCAGATCTGTATATTGATGATGAATTAAAGGATTATGATGTGGCGATGGAATTAACCTATGGTGAGCATACCATCCGGGCAGAACTAGGAGGATACACTCCCTATAACGGAACATTAGGGCTGAGTGATAGCAGTAAAACAATAACCATAGACCTTGCTGAATCTACATTAACAGAGAGCACAGAAGATGGAACCAATGTAAACAATGCAGATACAGCTGGAACCGATGATAACGAATCGACGGATGGGACGGATGATAACGAATCGGCGGATGGAACGGATGATATCACAGAAGGTACCGCTGCCGCAGATGATACTTCAGGCACTGACAGTAATAATTCCGAATCGGATCAGGCAGGAGAGACGGATGCAGAATATATCTACGTGCAGAGTCCGGTAGGAGTTTCGGTTTACTTTAATGCAGAATATAAAGGGACGGCTCCTGTCAAATTCCCTAAAGTGACCGGAACACATTATATTATATTAATAAAATCAGGATATCAAACGCAAACCCATACAGTAGAAATAAAAGATGATGGTAAAGATGTATACTACAACTTTCAGGATATGGTCACGGGGTAATAAAAATCCAAACCTTTCCGCATGATTTTAAACCTATGTACATAAAATAAATTATAGATTCTTATGGAGGATTTTATGAAGAGGTTTAAGATTATATTAATACTACTTGGAGTATTCGCAATCGGTCTATTGATTACGGGATGCAGTTCAAATGAAACAGATATAAAGAAAATCAGAGATTTGGAATTTACAGTGGTTGAAGATGCAGATGTACCGGAACAGCTGATGGAAGTTATTAACGAGAAGAAGAGGCAGCCATTTAAGATATCCTACGCAAATGAGGACTTTCTCTATATTGCAGTTGGATACGGAGAGCAACCAACGGGTGGCTACAGCATCTCCGTCGATGACTTATTCTTAACCTCCAATGCAGTTTATATTGATACGAATCTGATTGGCCCATCGGAGAAAGAGTATGTAACTAACACAATTACATATCCCTATGTTGTGGTAAAAACAGAATTCATAGATAAGACGGTAGTTTTTAACTAAGTTCTAGGTTAGGCTACTGACAAACTAATCATCCGATTGAAACCGGAAAGAGTAACAAATATTATAAATAGAATGGGAGTATTTGGTACAGATTATTAAAATAGTTTGTTTCAAATACTTCTTTTTGTACATAAATATGTGTAAATTACCAAAAAACTATAAAAAATCAAAGAATAATTGTGCGTTTTTATTAGCTTGTATATTATAACATTTCAATTTATGTAAAATAATAACTTATCATTGTGTATTCTTTAAAGTTTATTTTGTGCATGTTTTTGCACATAATACACACAAATATATAAATTGTCTGAATATTTATTGACATATTGGAAATAACATGTTATAATTGTAAATGTTGTATACTTAAAAATACTCTAAGTGATTTTAGA
>JAQZAX010000044.1 GCA_029239455.1 Anaerocolumna sp. | reverse complement strand
TACTGAAATATCTAAAGATTTTAATTTAGAAGCATTATACTCAACCCATGACAGTGGAAAACTATAATGAATTATGCTTTTACTAGGTGCTGTCTCTACAAGCACATGAATCATTCCATTCTTATCTACTGATAATTCAGAATATGCCCCTTTTCCTGAATGAACTAATCTCTTTATAGACCATGTTTTTCCGTCATCATAACTAACTTTAATTGTGATATTCTTACGGATTGTATTACTTTGAGCATTTACAAATAAAATTGTATTTTCATCATAACGTATAAGACTTCCAAAACAACCTGGATCTGTTAGTGTCTTATCAAATATTGGTTTACTCCAATTACTATAACCATTAGTACTAACAGAGACAGCTCTCTGCTTTTTAGTTGAAGTATTTCTCATATTAATCATTATGCTTCCATCTGACAATTCAACTACTGTTGATTCATTAGGACTAGTTAATTCTTGATCTGCTGGTATAATTTCTCCAACATTCCATGTCAATCCTTTATCTCTGCTATATAATGTAGATACTTCACTTGGTTGATGAGAACTTGGATCTGCCTCATGTCTTTTTGGTACTAACCATATTGGTATGATTAGTGTTCCATTACTAAGTTCAATTCCATGACCAGGACCTGTCGCTATTGCATTTCTATATTCAGGGTTGGTACTTGCTGATATATCTATAGGTTCACTCCAATTTAAACCATCATTTGTACTTTTTCTATAAAACACTCCACCGCCTTTAGATTCAACTCCATATTCCACACAATAGAGTAAGTGTATTGTACCATCCTTTGAAGCAATCATAACGGGATTATTTACAGTCTTTCCCATGTCTAATCCATTAACTAACACGTTGGGTTTACTCCAAGTCTTGCCACTATCTGTACTTCTCACCATTATAATGTCCATAGGAGCCCAATCACTTTCACTAGATCTAGCTTCTACATAAGTAATCATCGTACCTCTCTTTGTTGTTACCATTCCAGGAATACGATAAACTGCATACCCTCCTTTTTCTCCTTCAAATAACATCTTTTGAGATTTTGATGGCTTTGATGTATTAGAAGCATAAACTGTAATGGGATTGCTAAACTCGTAGAACGCAATTATTAACATTACAATAATTATCATCTTTTGTTTCATAATCTTTCTTGTATACCAAACTTCATAAGAAATTAAATATACTATCCTTCCTTTGTTTTTTATATAATCAATTTATACACAGTTTGATGTCACTTTCATTTCTATATGTCATACAACTTAATATAACGTTTATTAATATTAATCTTAACCCCCATTATTGTTTTTTTGTTTATTTTACTCTAAAAGCATTTTCTAGTTCTCAAGTTGTAATAAATATATTTTGAATTACCCACTTATTTATAGCATATATTTATAACTATTGCACAAATTCTTGCACTAAATTTTTAATTACATAGAAAAGACAGGTTCTCTCATTGATACCTACTTCCAACAACATAGATATCTCATAATATTACACTTATAGAATTATTTACATTAAATTCATTTGACATTTAACAAATGTCATTTATTGGCATATTATATCATACAATGTTTTAAATGACAATCATGACAATCATTTAATGTCAAATTGCTTTTACAGGAGTATATATGTATATCAGAATTGAACCATTATAATTTGAAAAATGGCAAATAGAAGAACTAGGGTAGACATAATCTTTTTACTCAATGCATTTCGCTATTGCCTAATTTTCAAATAAATTTCTTTTTATAGCTTCCAAAATTTATAATATCATACTCATTTCAATAAATAAACTTAAATTTCCAGTCAATATGTATATACTTATTTTTATGTGCATCCCTACGCGTATTTCACTTGCGCTTATAATCAAATATCCAAGTAATTCATTAGCGTCATATATATCAGGACTTCTTAATTTACTCATATTTTTCAAATTGGTAATGCCATCTTGGCTCCCATTTCTGTTGATGCACCAAAATTGAATTTTGGTGCTGCATCAAATGCATTCATATCCATAGGACACAATATACATTTCCTCTTGACCTAAAATGACATTCAAGTAATTTACTAAAAAACCTCCCATGAAAGGCTTGCTGTTAACTTGAATAAATGATGTTAGAATAATTTGCTGGCTGAGTCATAACAGCAGGATTTAAAATTTCTTTCAGCTGTTCATTTGATAGTGAAGTTTCTTTCATCACCAGTTTTTTTAAGTTTACTCCTGTTTTTAAAGATTTTTTGGCCAATTCTGCCGATTTCTGATACCCGATTACAGGGCACAGGGCCGTTGCAATTCCAACACTGGCTTCTAATAGCTCCTGGCAACGCTCTTCATTGGCACTGATTTCTTCAATACAGTTATCCACTAAAGTTGATAATGCGCCTTTTAATGTTTCAATAGATTCAAATAAATTATAAAATAACACCGGTTCAAATGCATTTAATTCCAATTGTCCTGCCTCTGCTGCCAAGGTTATCGTCATATCATTCCCTATAATATGAAAAGCAACCTGAGTCACTACTTCCGGTATGACTGGATTAACTTTACCAGGCATAATGGAGGAACCATTTTGCTTTGCTGGCAGATTTATTTCAGCAAAACCAGCTTTTGGACCGCTGGATAAAAGACGAAGATCATTGCATAATTTTGATACATTAACCGCACAGGTTTTTAGGACCCCTGAAACATTTACAAAGCCATCCAGATTCTGGGTTGCATCAAATAAGTCCTGGGATTGCCTGCAGGAAGTTTTACAGATTTTATTTATGTTGGGGACAATCTGCATAAAATAGGCGGAACCTGCATTTATCCCACTGCCAATCGCTGTGCCGCCCATGTTCAGTTCTAATACCCCTTCCTGGGATTTTACCATTCTGTCAATATCTCTGGCAATTACTGAGGCATACGCCTGAAAAGCCTGACCTAACCGCATGGGAACCGCGTCCTGAAGCTGAGTTCTACCTATTTTTAATATATGGTCAAATTCCCGGGCTTTCTGAGTTAAGGATACTTGAAGACGTCTTAATTCATAGATTGTCTGTGGAAGTAATTCCAAGATAGTTAATTTCCCTGCACTAGGAATTACATCATTGGTTGATTGAGACATATTAACATGATCATTGGGATGAACCAGACAATACTCCCCCTTCTTTCCTCCTAATAACTCAGCAGCACGATTAGCAATTACCTCATTTGCGTTCATGTTGACTGAAGTGCCAGCACCCCCCTGAATAGAATCCACAATAAATTGGTCCATAAATTTACCATTTATGATTTCATCACAGGCACTAATAATTGCTTTGGCAGTTTTATCCTCAAGCATATGTATACTTTGATTGGTCATAGCTGCTGCTTTTTTAATTTTTACCAGGTTACGGATGAATGCCGGATGCATAGGTCTTCCTGTTATATTAAAATTTTTCTTAGCTCTCAGGCTCTGTACTCCATAATAAGCATCGGCTGGTATTACCATACTCCCGATTGAATCTGCTTCAATTCTCATTTCCATTGGTATCATCCTCCTATTTTAGGTTTGAATATTTTCTTCAAACACGAAAAAGAGAATAGCATTTTTTTAACTGTTCGTAAATAAAGCAAAGATAGTTGTGAATATAAATAATAATTTACCTGTTAAACATTATTATCTTAATTTTAAAGGCGTTTAAATTTAATAAATTAACCTCTCTTAATAAACTTAATAAAATTTAGTTTTACAAGTGACTTACTTGTAAAATATGATATTCTATTTTATAATATAAAGCAAAAAACTAGTTTGATAAAAAATTATCCCAGACAAACTCATTAGGACCATACCGAATATTTTAAAATATAGCATAAAAACAGAAAGAAAGCAGGGAAAAATGGACCATATAGATGAACAAATTTTAATGATGTTGCAAAAAAATGCCAGAACCCCACTAAAAATTATTGCAGAAAAAGTGTTTTTATCTTCTCCGGCAGTTGCAGCCAGAATAACCAGGCTAGAAAAAGAAGGTATTATCAAAGGTTACCACACAGAAATAAACTGGTTCAAATTAGGATATCATATAACCGCATTTATAAATCTGGAGGTAGAGCCATACCAGAAAGAAGAATTCTATCCTTTTATCAAGGCGTGTTCCAATGTAATTGAATGTAATTGCGTAACCGGGCACTATGCCATGCTACTTAAAGTTTGTTTTACTACTACTATGGAATTGGATTCTTTTATCGGCCAGATCCAGCGGTTTGGCCGAACAAGTACACAGATAGTTTTTTCCACTGCCGTAGGACACCGGGGAATTCAGGAGATTTCCAAAAAAGGAGATACAGCCCCGCCCGAGTAAGGGATTCGAACCATAATCCTATCCTACAAATACTGAAAAGAAAGGGGTTCCATCCACTTCTGATTTATGTGCACATAATAGTGCATATATAACCCAATAATTATCACTGATTAGGACCTATATAATAACAAAAAAATGTTTTTATATAGGTCCTATTTCTAATGGTATTACCTAATAATATTCTTGCATGCCTGATTTAATAAATAAATTATGTAATCTGATTTTGAAAAAAGACGAAAACTATGGAGAGCTTAACTGGCTGAGTATTTTATACCTTTTTAGGATTAATAATTAATATTACTCTTTGATTTACTTTTTTCTAAAAGAAAATATTACAATACCTAAAATTATACCAATTACTGCAAGTATTACAGGCGTTGGAAATGTATTCTCACCGGTTTTAGGCAATTCTTTGGATGCTGTATCTGTAACAGGAGCTGCTTCGCTATCTGAGGTTTCTACTGTTGCAAACCCTTCGGGGGCTTCTGTCAGCACTGTTACCTGCAAGCCACCAGCGGTATAACCATCACTGGTTCCTTCCTCCGTAGAGGCGCCATCCAACACAAACCAATAAGCTTCTTTATCAGCAGTTAAATCTGAGGTTAGATTACCAGTCTGAGTTAGTGATGGAGTTCCGTTGTCATTAAAAATAACCTGGAACTCTGTTCCGGCGGTATATTCAACCTGATACCAGTCTTCACTGCCTTCTATTTTTGGCATTTCAGCCCCCGGCCATGGATCTGTTCCTTTTACTGGACCTGAACCCTGCCAAATATAGCAATATACTTTATCCCATCCTCCTGAATTTTTAAAATAAAGTTGAACGGAACCTTCTGCATTTGCAGTGATTGGTGCGATTAAGAATGATACTGCAATGAGTGCTATTATCATAACAACTGATGTAAATTTACTAAAATTTCTCATTATTTCTTTCCTTTCTTTGATATCGTTTTATAGATATTTGCAAAACTATATAGTTTAATGAATTTTTCACAATTGATACGAATTTTCTAGCCTCAGTTGTGAAGAGATGCAAGATTCGGCAAGAAAATTGTTTAATTGTAAGATAAATAAATATAGCATGAGAGTTTCGCAATTATTAATATAGTTTTAGGGGTGCCTTCCACACTACATTGGAGTAACTCACCAGTAGAAGATACGGTTACTTATTTTACTTCAATCATTACCCCGCTATAGGCTGGGAGGATATGATCTTTTTTAATCTCCCCGGTTGTTAACAATACTGTTCCGTCTTTTAGTAAGTCCTCCTGAATTTCTACATTGGTATTATTAATGATTGTAATTATTGTTTCTTTTTTGTAGCTTCTTTTTAGATAAAATACATCCTTTCCGGCAGACATTGTAATCTCCCCATAGGCCAATGCCTTTTTGGATTTTCTAAGAGAAATCAGGTTTTTACAAAAGGAGTGCAGTTCTTTGTTCCAATTGTTTTCATTCCAGTCGAAGGTCCTTCTGCAGTCAGGATCTCCGTCACCAGTCATTCCGATTTCACATCCATAATAAAGGCAGGGCATGCCCTTATAGGAAAACAATAATAGTAATGCCATTCTAAGTTTTCTCTCATCTTCTTTACACCAGTTTAAAAACCGCTTTGTATCGTGGCTGTCTAACAGGTTTAACATTGCGTTATTTGTCTGTTCATAATTCCACATTAAGTACTCTGATAAATCTGCAGCCAAATCCTCTGCCCTCTTTTCTTCCTTTGCAAAGTATTGAATGGCTGATTTGGTAAAGGGATAATTCATGACACCATCAAATTCATCTCCTTTAAGCCACGGGTATGCATTATGCCAGTTCTCCCCAATCACTAATGCCTCGGGATTCATCTCCTTTACACTCTTACGAAATTCTTTCCAAAAATCATGACTTACCTCATCGGATACATCAAGCCTCCATCCGTCAATTTTTGCTTCCTTCATCCAATAAAGAACCGTATCAAGCAGATACTTTCGTACCTCTTTATTTTCTGTATTAAGTTTTGGCATATTAGGGCTGGTTCCAAAGATACTGTAATTAAGTTTTGACAGATTAAGGGGCCTGCTATAATCACTCACCTCCTGTTCTGTATATCTGATTACCGGGTAACAACTAATGTAAAACCAATCTTTATATTTTGATGCTTCACCTTTTTTAATAACATCTAAAAAAGGGGCAAAGTACCAACTACAATGATTAAATACACCGTCTAAAATTATCCGAATGCCTTTTTTATGAGCCTTATCAACTAACTCACATAGAATTTCCTTATCACCAAATATAGGATCAATTTCTCTGTAATCTGTGGTGTCATATTTATGATTACTTGGGGAAGTAAATATAGGAGTTAAGTAAATTCCATTAATTCCCAATTCTTCTAAATAATCAAGCTTTTGAAGAATTCCTTTTAAGTCCCCTCCGTAAAAACTATGTGGACCCGGCAGTTCTCCCCAAGGCGTTAAATCTTTTTTATCATTTTCCCTATCCCCATTATGAAATCTTTCTACAAAGATTTCATAAAATACTGTTTCTTCTACCCAGGAGGGCACTTTCAAAATATCTACTTCATTTACGTAGGGATATTGAAAATAATGAAAATATGCATTCTCATCATCATAGGTTTTTGTAAACCCCGATTCTGAATATATATTGAATTCCTTTCCGTCTGAGAGTTCAAAATAATACCCTATTCTTGAAATATTATCGTAAACTTCATATTGGTAATAATCAAATAAATGATCAGATACAACCTTTTTCATGGGGTATGACTTTTTCTCACTCCATAGGTGTTTTTCTGCAATTACTACATTAACACCGGTACAATCACCCTTTGCAGTTCTAAGACGCAAATGCAAACAGTTCTTATTGTAAGCGTATGCGTAGTTACTTTTTTGTCTATGATATACAGCGTGTAAATTCAATAGTAGCCTCCTTTATTCAATGAAATTATTCTGCCTGCAAAAATGCATTCCAATCTTCTACTGCCTTTTTGGCACCTTCTTCTGGTGTCAGCTTATTATCAAATACAGCGGGACCGATATTAGCTGATATAGTCCAATAATAAGAGATTCTTTTGGCACTTGGCATGGGTATACTTTCACTAAAAGCCTTTGTAATATCAATTAGATTCTTATCCTCTTTTAACCCGTTAACCTCCTCTGCATCTCCTCTGGAGGTTATCTTAGAAGCTTTGGAATATAGAAGCTCTGCACCCTCTTTTGATACTAGAAATTCAGCGAATAGCTTAGCTGCTTTGGGGTATTTTGTATAAGCCGATACATGGGCATTCTGCACAAAAGCAAAGGGTCTCTGTTGATGGCCATCATAAGTAACCAGTTTCGTTATGCCAAAATCAACATTTGCTTCCCGAAATTTCTTAACATTCCAGGGGCCACCAATAAAATAAGCCGTTTTTCCTTCAATAAACTGATTTGTTAAGAAATCCTTGTTAGCTAAATCACCGGAGGGTATTGGCATAATACTGCGATAATCTGCCAGAACTTCCAATCCTTTTTCAAATTCAGGAGTATCAAAACCAGCATTATTATCATCGGTGCCGTTTTCTCCAAATAACCGAAATCCATAGGTACTTAACATAGGAAATAAAGGAGAACCTTCACATACTTCCGTTAAGAACCAAAATTTATTCTCTTTGTCATTATTAAAGATTAATGCTTCTTCTTTTAACTGTTCAAAAGTTGAGGCAGGTTCTCCAGTAACTAAAGCTTTGTTATAAAACATAACATGGGTTTCAATGGAAACAGGAACACCGTATACCTTATCCTCCACCGTAACTGTTTTCATTGCTACATCACTGACTTCTGTTTTAAGCCTTTCAACCATATCCGAATCTAATTCTAAAAAGATACCGGCCTGAAGACCTTCTAACGTTTTATCATGAGGACTCATAAATACATCCGGCCCTTCTCCAGTTGCGCCTTCTAGTACGCCCTTATTAAAATCATAAGCTCCGCTCTCTTCCGTCTTAACCTCTACGCCATAGATTTCATAGAACTTTTCTGCTACAGCAGCCGCAAACTCTTTATCACCAGAGCGAAATTTAAGAACTGCTCCCTCCTCCGGAACCAATAAATCCTCCGCACCATCAACCTGAGTAACATCATCAGGAGTATTCTGATTATTATCTGTAACAGCCGGCACTGTATTAACTATATCTTCCTCCACCGGAAGTTTCTTACAGCCCGTTAAACTCAATAGTAAACCCAGAATACACATAATAAATGTAAATGCTTTTTTCATAAAATGCCTCCTAATTAAATATAATTTTCATGGAAATTCTTATAAAAATTCACTGCACGCATATTAAACTTTCTAAAATCCCCCTACCCTTTATTAGCCCCAGCAGCAATTCCCTGGACCAAATACTTCTGAAAGAACATAAATAATATGGTAATTGGCACCGCAATAAGAACAGCACCTGCTGCAAACATGGTAAAGTTAGAATTCTCTTTCCCAGATATCATACCGAAAAGCCCTACTGCAAGTGTCCGACTTTCATCACTGGATAACAGCATATTGGGAAGAATATAGTCCATCCAGGGCATCATAAATTGAGATACTGCACAGTATGTAATAATAGGTCTTGAAAGGGGCAATACAATCTTTGTAAAAGTCTTAAGATAAGTACTTCCGTCAATATAGGCAGCTTCGTCAATTTCCCCAGGAATACCGTCAAGATAACCCTTTACCAGCCAGACATTATAGGGAATCGCCCCTGCCGCATAGATAATAACAAGTGCCACCGGTTTATCTAACAGCCTGAAATTCCAGAACAGGGTATATATTGCAGTCATAGATAAAAAGGTAGGAAACATGGATAACAGTAGGATAGCCATAAGTCCTGTTTTTCTGCCCCTAAAACGAAATCTTGACATAATCCAGGCTGTAAGCATAATAAGCATTACACTTATCACTGCATTAAGAGCTGCAACGATAAAGGAATTAAGAAACCATTTACTGTAGTTAGAATCTGTAAACAACCGTTTGTAATTATCAAAGGTTAACTCTTTAGGTATAAACGAGGCCGATGCCAATCCATTTCCTGTATTTAAGGAAGACATAATAATCCAAACGATTGGGATAATTACAAATAAGGCAACCAAAATTAATTCCAAATGAATGAGAAGCCAGTTGATTTTATTTTTCATAGTGTCACATCTCCTTAAATGCATTTGTTCTGCTGAAATTCCATAGGGAAACAACAGCAATAAATAAAAAGATTAAAATATTCATAACTGCCGCCATACTAAACATTCTCTGGTCTAAGGTCAGCTTATAAATCCAGGATATTAAAATATCCGTATCCCCAGCAAATTGCAGATTAGAATTGGTTGGCCCTCCCCCTGTAAGAAAATAAATGGCTCCGAAATTATTAAAGTTACAAGCCAGATTCATTATAATTAAGGGTGCCGTAGCTTGCATGAGTAAGGGCAGTTTAATACGGCGGAATACCTGTAATTTACCAGCACCGTCTATCCTTGCAGCTTCATATAAACTCTCCTCCTGATTGGCCAAAACCCCAAGAAGCATTACCATAAAGGTAGGAAAACCCATCCATAAATTAACTGCTAATATAGATATTTTAGCAAGTACCGGATCTGTCAGAAACGGAATACGTTCTGAAATTATACCTGTATCTAAAAGAAACTGATTAAAAGGTCCAAACTGTCCATTGAGTAAATTCTTAAATACCAGAAGGGATATCATACCTGGAATTGCCCAAGGTAAAATATAGATTGCCTGGAATAACCCCTTATGTTTTACATACTTACTACTTAGCATAAGTGCCTGTAATAATCCCATAAAGTACGTCGAAAAGGTTGCTGCCACTGCCCAGATAATTGTCCAGATAAGTACGGTTAAAAAAGTTTTTGACCATATTGGTACACTCACCAGCTTTGTAAAATTTTCAAAACCAACCCAGTCAACCAGATGTGCCGGTGGAAGATGATTCATATCATAGTTTGTAAATGCTGTTAATACAGAGAAGATAATTGGCATTAGTACAATCAATATAATAACAATAGCTGCCGGCATTAATATCAGATACGGAAATGCCTTCTTTTTAGTGGATAATTTATTTCTTTTTAAAATCTCTTTCCTTCCTAAGGAATCAAGAAGTATTCCCTGTTTATAAGCATCTGTTACATTAACGATATAAACTCCCATCAGTATTATAAACCCCATAAAAGCGATAATACCGTTAATCAATAAAATGGTTGAATGATCACCTTTAATTCCTTCTACACTGCCCATAGTAATAAGTCCCCATAAACCTTTGGTAAAAAATCCTCCATACAGCCTAATGGAAAAGTCACTTATCTGACCGGCAAAATAATTAAGCCAATATCCTGTAAATAGTTCAGTTCCCAATAGCAGAACCTGGGCAAGAAAGAACAAACTTCCTTTCACCCTTTGCTTTGCGACTATAAACTGTCCGCTTCCCCAAATTAGGAGAGATAACAATACCATCCCTTGTTTTTTCTTCATGTTTATACCCATTGCATATCGCAGGTTTACCTGCGATACTGCCATAAATAAATAGGTTGAAAGAATCTATTTATGGCATTCCTCTCTTAAATTATATTTTCTTTCAACCTTACCTCCAGGTGTTATAATTTTAATTGCCACCTCTTCCCTGCTATGGTAAAATTATTGTAATCTTACAAGTAAAGGAAGTAATATGATGGCAAAATATAAATCAACAATGCGTGACATTGCAAAGGAATGCGGTGTTTCTGTTGCTACCGTTTCTTATGTATTAAACCATTCCCAAGAAGAAAAAATCAGCCATGATACGCGTCTAAAAGTAATGGAAACCGCAACCCGCCTTCATTACACTCCTAATAAAAAAACGAAATTTGCCCTGGAACGCCAGAGTAACCTAATTGGTATCATAATTAATCTAAAGGAATCAAATACCTCTGGCAAAAAAATGATTTTTTATGACCTGGCAGCTGAATTAAGCGATCAGATGAGCCATATTGGTTTTGAAACAATTCTTATTGCCACTAAAGAATTAAAAAATGATGTAAATGTCATAACAAAGCATCGACTGGATGCCTTATTTATAATTGATGCAGATACCAAGACAATTGCTCGTTTTACAAAAGACTACTATGTACCAATCTTATTCCTGGATTGTGAGATTAATAATTCACTTTTTTGCCGAATTTATCCGGATTATGAGGACATTATCAGTAATGCCAAACGAATGCTTAATACGGAATACCCTTTTCTAATTATGGAAGATGTATATAACCAACCATTACGCCAACAGGTAATAGAATGGTTTCGCCCACCTGATATTTTTATTCATACGGAAACTTCTAATTTAGAACAATTTCTCCATTCCCATCAGAATGGCAAAGGCATTGTAATTGGTGATATACTAGGTATGCAGGTGGAACGGCATTTTCCAAAAGATGACCTTGTAGTGATATCAAGCCTTGGTAATACAAACCTTTTACCTCCGGATATGAAAAGGATAAATGTACGTAATAAAACAAAAGCCTCTGTAGCCTCCAAAGTTCTAAGTGACATGCTGTCCCTAGATTATGAAGCAGTTAATGATAATTGTATTCTTCTTAAAATGGAGGATTGTTAATTAAAATATAATTCTTACTGGCATTATCACTAAATTGATAATGCTTTTTATATTTTTACATCGTCCTATAGTTTTTTATCAAACTAATATCATTTCCTCTTAAGTTTTCTTATATTTGTTTCGTGATTGTGCTTTTAATATATCATTGCAATTTTAATCTGTCAAGTATATTTGACCAATTATTTCTTATCATTTTCTTGTTTTTTGTATATTTTGAACAATTATTTTACTTAACAATACATATGTTAAGTTTCTTAATTAACAAGAAACAGCCTAAATAAGCCTTTTTTAATTGCTTATCTAGACTCGTTAATTACTTAAAAATATTTTTAATTTGATAATGGATAATAAAAAATGAGGCTGTTGCGCACATCCTGTACACATGATTTTAATAAACAATGTTACTTATGCTAAATATGTACACATAAAGAAATCGTGTAGCTCCTACACCTGTTAATGTGGTGTATACTTTTTTCATTGGAAATTCAGAGGATTTCTGTATTTGGTCTAAAATAAGCAATTTCATAAGTTTAATGGGACCATCCATCAGGGAAAATACTTTGGATAAGCGTTAAATCTGCACAAACTAATCTTTGGACTAACTGCAAGGGCTGTAACCTATTGGCTTAGTAAATATTGCAGAGATGCAGGAATTACATACAAAAGTCCCCATTGCACATGATAAGATAAGAGATATTCTCGGACAAGTTGATGAAAAGACCACACTCAGCTATATTTACAATCCCAATACGGAACAAGAGAACTTGGACATTATAAATAAGGCTTTGAATAGTAGCAATAAAAAGAACAAGAAAAACTAATGCACATACGGTGCACATATCAGCGCAACAAAAAATCCCTTGAAATTCAAGGGATTTCGTAAGCGCGAGACGGGATTCGAATTCTATCCCCTCGAAAGAATACTGATAGAAAGGGACTTTCCAGCACATCCAATTTTTACGTACTCAAGAGGGTACTCAATAATTTAAATAAATGGGATAGTCAATCATTCAGTAGTTGTAGCAGTTTCCTGTATAGCTAATCCACCAGATTGGTATATGTATTCTTCAAAATATTGTAGGGTAGAAAATCTACATATCTTTTGGTTGATTTCGTCAGCTGGATTCAATCGGGCACTTTTATATGTTTCTATAAAATCAGACATCATTTGTGTTATACGGAATTCCTTGCCCCTTAATTTATCGTATTCGTGTAGTCTTAAGAATACTTTTGTAGAATCGTTTATATATTTTGTTTCGTCTAATATTACTACGGCTTTTGAAAAATCGACACCACACCTATTTTTTCTATCAGTCCAAAATGCATGAGGATGGGTTATATTAGAACGTAAAGGAATAGCAAAATGCAAATTTCTAATAGTTACAATAACTTGTGCATATGGTCTATCAATTTTCTGTTCAATCTGAGGATATTTCGATAAAGGATAATCATTATAAAAAGCAGATGTTAAGAAAGTTATAAACGATTTCTTTTGTGCCATAAAATTCTCCTAATAAAAAATCCTCTATTTTAAAATAGAGGACTAATAAGGTATTCTCATTGGGTCTTTCCTTTATTTTTACTTGGTTGCGCCCTACAACCAAATATTCTCATTGAGCTTTCTTTTTTTACTTCTCGCAGCTCTGCGAGAAATCTTCTTACGAAGTAATATGAGATACCTCTTACTTATATTATACACAATCCAGAAAAATAAGCAACCAAAATATTGAAATTATATTCGTAATCGAGAAAGATAGCATTTCATATAATCAATGGACTTACCTGCTTCTTAAGCATTTATTTAGGGATACCAGACTCACAAGGGGTTCCAAATAAACATATACCGCAGTAGTTAGATTCGATATTATATTCATCTTTAGTATGCTTTGAAGCAATATTCCTTTGATATTCTCTACACATAACTTTATCATGCCCATTTTTATTAATAGCTTTACTGGACACCTTTTAGCACATTTCATGCATGTACCCTTGGAATAATATAAGCAATATTCATTATATTTTGAGTATTTTCTCACTGTGGGTTTAGCTAAAGCATTAACTACTACGGAACCAATTCTAACTGCTGTCCCTAAGGGTGTAATAAGTGCATCTGTTAAGCTAAACGTTCCTAATCCTGAGATATAGGCAACATGTCGTTCAGACCATGTTGATGCAAAACCATACTTTTCTGATTTTTTATTTTCCCAGAACGAAGACTGCCCTGGAGCAACTGCTTTTATACCTTCTTTTCTAAGTAAATCTATAAGAAATTTTCCGTTTTTTCTATTAAAAACTTCCCCGTTTGTACGTGCTAAAATAGCACGTTCTGATGGATATATATTGTCACATTTTTGTTCGGCTTTTGTCATATCGGTTTCGTGGCAAAAACAATCGTCCATCTGCTGGTTATAGTTTACCACTTACAGTCGGATGAGCTGGAAAGTATAGTGAAAGAAATGGCGAAAGAAAAAGTATTACAGAAGCATCCATATCAGATAACACCGCCATTTAAAGAAGGTGGTCGCTGGATGACCTATATCCTTGATGCAGAGGTGAATAAGAGAGTTAAAATAACTTCTTACACCGAGGATGGGATATATCAGAAACTATATAAGATTTATTTTCCAGTAAAGAAAGAAACCTTGGAAATTCTGTATCCCCTGTGGATAGAGAAACGTAAGGGCATGAACCTGAGTAGCAGGACGATTCAAAGAAACCGCAATCATTGGGAGAAGTATTACGAAGACACTAAAATTGTTAGAAAGTCCATTGACAGAATAACAGTCAAAGATATCGAAGATTTTTTTCACAGCTGTATCAGCGAATATGATTTGACCAAGAAAGAACTGAATAATATGAAGCTGATTTTCAAGGATTTAATGAAGTATGCGAAGAAGAAAGGCTTGATTTTATCCAATCCATACGATGATAGTGAAATCAAGGTGAATGGCTGTAAGCCACCGAATAATCCCAAGGATGAAAGCAGGGTCTATCTCCCGGAAGAAAAGGAGAAGCTCTTTCGTCAGCTGAACAAGCGGTTAATGCAGATGCCTTTTGAGACCGATGCCTATGTTGTATTTCTTCTCTTCAAGCTTGGGCTTAGAATTGGAGAAGCTGTGGCGCTGAAATGGGCGGATATTGACTTGGAAGCCAGAGAAATACATATCCACCGGATGGAAAGTCGTGTTGAAGATGAAAACGGGAAACTCAAAGTAGCTATCTGTGAGTATACGAAGAAGAAAAGTCCTGACGGTGACCGATATCTCCCATTAAGTAATTATGAAGTTAAGCTGTTTTAAACTATAAGCAAATTAATGAGGAAGCAGGGTATTCGGATAGGGATTTCATCTTCTGTGATAAAGAAGGCAGAACTAAAATTCGTGAGGTCGATAACTGTATCCGTGCTCAGTGCAGACGTGCAGGAATTGAAGTGAAATCTGCTCATGATATCCGAAGAACCGTAGCATCTGAGATGGACAGAAGGGGCATAGAAACGGAAGATATTCGCTGGTATCTCGGACACAATGATACCGACACTACTCGTTCCTACATACTGAATAACCAAGGGAAGAAAAAGACTGCGAAACGGATTATAGATGCGCTTTCAGAGATGAATGAAAGTGACGTACTCATGGGTACTCAAAACTCCAGGGAACGAAAAATCGCCAGAAGTCTTTTAAAATAAGGACTTCTGACGAAATTAGTTAAGCGCGAGACGGGATTCGAACAAATCCCCGCACACACAAAGACTGATAAATAGGAGGTTTGCGGCTTCTGTCATTTATCTGCACACATACTTGCACACACAACGAATAATGTTTTTCTTTATGAATTATATTAATCTTGATTCGCATATGTAAATAACATGAAATTGATTCAAGTACATATTCTGCCTATTCTGTTCATCATATCTTTTTAATTATTGGCAGCCAAAACTCAACAATTTGACTGTCACGTTCCGGGTATACTTCTAATTCAGAAGCTTTCGCGTGTATATAACCTGATGATGGCAACCATTCTTTAAAGGCATACATCTCAGCCTCAAACAAAGCATTACTGACGTCACCTTTACATTCAAAAATTGCCCATTGTGATGCAGGTATTGTAAATGTTTCGAAATTTTTATTATCATTTTCTGCATATTCAGTGGCAATATAAAAGAAAAAATCTCTATTATTGGGGTCGTTTTCAACTCTGGATACACCGAAAATAAGACTTTCGGTAATTACTCCAGCATTATGGTTACCGAGTGATTTTAAAGTTGATATAGTATTATCTTCATGGCATTTGCTCCAAAAATTATGGAAATCCTCAACTTTAGAAATCCATGTTTTTATTCCGGTTACTTCAAATGCCGGTTTATTTTCTATTCTTACATTAACCACTAGATTTCCTCCTTAGTTGGCATAACCCGTATCCAAATTTCGCTGTAATATTTATCTTTAACCTTATAAGTTAACTCAAACTCGAAATTTTCTACTTTGGTATAATTAGCAGTAGGAAGCCAATCCGAATATATACGTTTAATAAGTCCTGTAAGGGCATTGCTTGTTTCTTCAACGGTATGAAGCTCACTCTAGAAAATCGCCCAGGTTGAAGGTGGCACATCCACAACAGTAAAGCCTTCGACATCGCTTTTTTCTGTTTTGAAAGCAAATAACATATAAGGAATGCTATCATCATTGATGGTGCGATAACAGTCAATCGCATTAATTAAGTTTAGTCCTTCGTCTGGCTCAGGTAATCCTGTTGATTGCATCAATTTGTTAAGCATACCGTTAGATATATTTTCCATCCAAAAGTCTGGTATATCTTTCCAATTATCACCGTTTTTTGTACTAATAATACGTTCAATTCCATAAACTTCAAATCCATCTTTTTGCTCAATTCTGTAATTCATTGGAGCATCTCCTTTTAATGTTAGATGAAAAGAGATACGCGGATAAGCTTTCAATAAAGTTCCGATTTGCCGTGCTACTGATGGTGAAACGCCATGCAGAGAATTAAAAGCCCGAGTAAATGCTTCTGGCGATTCATATTTATATTTTGCAGCAAGGTCAACTATTTTTATATTGCTGTTTTGAAGTTCAAACGCAGCGAGTGTGAGTCGTCTATGTCTTATGTACTCAGACAAGGACATATCACAAATAATTGAGAACATCCGTTGAAAAGTTGTTACAGAATAACATGAGATTTCTGCTATTTTATTCATATTAATTTCATTATCCAGATTTTTTTCAATATATTCAATAACATCGTTCATTTTTTCAAGCCAACTCAATATATCCCTCCTCTCAAACTAACTCTAACATACAAAGCAGAAAATTACCTTGCATTTTCTGTTACGATAATGCAAGGCCATATGTCGTATGGTATATAAATAGTCTTAAGTTTAAATTTATAAGTATAAAACTTTAATTTACTATATTATACTTTTAAGGATATGGAAAGTCAATCTAAGATGGAGAAGTGTAACATCTACACCAATAAAGAAGTATACACCTTTTATTACAGACATGATAACGGTTACTCGTTGATTCTTCGAGTAAACGGTTATCATGTCTATTTTTTCAGATATCATTGAATGAATAATAGCATATTAAAATTGTATTCATGGCGAAAGGAGAAAACAAAACAAACTAAAACATGTTAAAAATAACAAACAAATGAAACAAACAGACTGAAAACATAATTTATTTTGTTTTCCTAAGGCAATATCAGTTAACTGATAAAACCTTATTACTGGTAAACTGGCGGTCTGCAAGAAGAAAAGAAGAGAGAACGAAGTTTTCTTGACTTAAGACGTATCTGTAGTTGCACTTTATAAAACAAACCACTGTTTGGAGATTGTAGACCATTAATAATCACTCTGTTAATAATGGTCAGGCTGGATACCCTTTGACTGTATCCTTAGGAGAAATAATCACTATGCCCTGTGATTTAAATAAATTGGGCGTGCTCAGCTTTAACTTATAAATACAATCAAAGGACGTGGTAAAAATGGCTCGTAACAGAGA
>JAQZAX010000043.1 GCA_029239455.1 Anaerocolumna sp. | reverse complement strand
ATTTTAGGTATTTCGCTTTATTTACTTATTTTGATGATTAAACTTGCACAAAAGGGAATACAGGCATTAGATCTGTATATTAATGAAAAAAGTCATAAGAACTTTTAAGTAACGATGCAATAAAAAACGTACCATTATATTAGCTACGCTAGAATAATGGTACGTTTTCTATCCCTCCAGGCAGGATACGTACCCCGTGAAAAGTATTATGTCTGCTATGCCGGCCCTATATCTTAATTCTTCAAATACTCTTCATTCAGTGCAATCACCTGGGCCATTGCTTCTTTGCCCGGTGCACCGATGGTATTTCGTTTGCTTACGCAGGTTTCAAGACTAATGGCTTCATAAATGTCAGCTTCAAACACCGGGCTGATAGCTTTATATTCATCTAGAGTCATATCATCTAAGGAAATCCCTTTATCAATGCAATATAAAACCAGTTGTCCAACGATTCCATGGGCATCACGGAAAGGTACGCCGTGATTTACCAAGTAATCAGCGGCATCAGTGGCATTGGTAAAACCATTTTTGGCACTGGCCGCCATTGCTTTATGATTAAACTTCATGGTAGATAACATGCCGGTAAATAATACAATGCTTGATTTTACAGTATCCATTGCGTCAAAGGAAAGTTCTTTATCTTCCTGCATGTCCTTATTGTAAGCTAAAGGAAGGCCTTTCATTGTTGTAAGCAGGGACATAAGTGATCCATAAACTCGTCCGGTTTTGCCTCTTACTAATTCTGCAATATCCGGATTTTTTTTCTGGGGCATAATACTACTGCCGGTAGAGTACGCATCATCGATTTCCACGAATCGATATTCATTGGAGTTCCAGATTATTATCTCTTCGCAAAAACGACTTAAATGCATCATGATGATGGATAAAGCACTTAAGAATTCAAGCAGGTAATCTCTGTCGGCAACGGAATCCATACTGTTTAAAGTGGGGCCATCAAAACCTAAGAGAGCAGCAGTATAATTACGGTCCAGAGGATAAGTAGTGCCAGCTAGGGCACCAGAGCCAATGGGAGAGTAATTCATTCTCTTATAAATATCATCTAATCTTAAGCGGTCTCTTTTAAACATCTCAAAATATGCACCCATATGATGGGCCAGAGTAATAGGCTGAGCTTTTTGCAGATGTGTAAAGCCCGGCATATACGTATCGGTATTCTCTTTCATAATCTTTTGAATAGATACCAATAATTCTTTTAGTAGGGCATTTATTTGCAGCACTTCATCTCGTGTATAAAGTTTCATATCCAGAGCTACCTGGTCATTTCTGCTGCGTCCGGTATGAAGTTTTTTGCCTGGATCTCCGATGCGGTAGGTTAGATTAGCTTCTACAAAGCTGTGAATATCTTCATGAGTTCCATCAATAATCAGTGTTCCATTAATAATATCTTCTTTTATTCCAAGCAGCCCAAGTTTAATGGCTTCCTTTTCACTATCCGTCAATATGCCTTGTTTGGCAAGCATAGTCACATGAGCAATACTTCCGTCAATATCCTGTTCAAAGAATTTTTGATCAAAAGAAATTGATGCATTAAAGTTATGAACTAATTGGTTGGTTTCCTTTGTAAATCGTCCACCCCAGAGTTTCATATAGTTTACCTCGATTCTAAATGATTATTTATACATAAAATTGACTATTTATTAAAATGATTATAAAACAAAAAAATAATATTTTCAACATAGGATTGCAATTATTTTATATTACAATTCCTAAACGAAAATATTATTCTTTTAGTTCTCTAATTATTTCCAAAGATGCATAAGTAAATTGCAACCAGGTATTTAATCTAAACCATACAGTTTTGTATATTTTTCTGTAAGATATTTTACATAATAATCAGCATTTAATTCTTCCTGCATCATATCTTTTAATATCTCATTGGTATTTTTGATACCGCCAAATCTATGGATATGTTCTTTCAGATATTCTCTGATTGGTGATAAATTACCATCTTTTAGATACTGATCAAAGGGCATAACGAAAGCCATGTGATAATAAATCTGTGCTGCGATTGCACTACCAATTGCATAGGATGGGAAGTATCCAAAACTGCCGCCTGCCCAGTGAATATCCTGAAGTACTCCAACTGCATCATTGGGTGGTGTGATACCCAGATACTCTTCATATTTCTGATTCCATACCTTTGGAAGTTCATCTGTAGTAATTTCGTTATTAAAAATCATCTTTTCAATTTCATATCGAATAATAACATGTAATGGATAAGATAGCTCATCAGCTTCCGTTCGAATAAGGCTTGGCTTTGATTTATTAATACCTTTTATAAAGTGCTCCAGGGTAATATCCTTTAGTTGTTCTGAATATGTCTCTCTCAATTTGTCGTAAATCGGAAGCCAGAAAGATTCGCTTCTGCCGATGATATTTTCAAAAAAGCGAGACTGGGATTCGTGCATACCCATGGAAGTTCCACCGCCAACCGGTGTCTGGGTTAAGTCATCATCAATATTCATTTCATAGATTCCGTGACCGCTTTCATGAATGATAGAGAAGATTGCACTTTCTAAATTATTTGTATGAAAATGATTTGTGATTCGAACATCATGATTATGTATCTGCATTGTAAATGGATGGGCACTCTCTGCAATTACCCCTTTTGCTTTATCAAAACCTACATATTCACTAAGGAAATTACAGAATTCTTTTTGCTTTGTAACGTCATAATCTTGATAATTATAGGCTTTGTCTATGGAAGCTTCCTTCTTTGTCACTTCTTTTAGTAATGGAATCACTGCTTTTTTGATTTTATCAAAGAATATATCTAAAGTTTTGGTATTAAACCCTTCTTCGAAATCATTTAACAAAATGTCATAAGGATTCTCATTTGCTTTTGCTCGATAACCTGCAAATTTCTTTTGATAGGTTATGATTTCATCTAAGACAGGAGCATATTCAGCAAAGTTCTGATTCTTCTTGGCCTTAGCCCAGATACCGGATGCTTTTGCAGTCAGTTCCTTGAAAGCCTGATATTCTTTTGGAGGAATTAGCTCCATCTCGTCATAGGATTTTTTGATTTGCTTTACAATTGCATTTTCTCTCACACTTAAGTTTTCTTCACTTAATTTAGAGATAAGTGCTTTTACATCTTCATTTATCAGGTTCGTAAAATATTCATTTGATAATATACCAATGGTCTTAGCTGTATAATTCATAGATTCTTCGGGAGCAAGGGTTTCTGCATCCCATTCAAATAAAGTTAGTGCAGCTTGAAAGGCCATTACCTTATCAATATATTCCATAAGTTGTTCATACGATTTCGTCATAATTTACACCCTTCCTTGTTTCTTTTCTTTCTAATTTGCTTTCTTATTTTTGTTAAAAATCCATCTTTACATAGCAAAATTTACTAATAGTATAACATACCGCCTAGAGATTAATCAACACATCTAACCGACAAAAATTATCAAGTAAAATATCCCAAATATGAGAAAATGCGGTTACATTTTGAATTTAAACATGTTATAATATTTTAAAGCAATTCAATCTCCTGATGAATGAATACAATCCGGATGATTGTTTATACTATGGATACTATTGAAAAATGTAGTTAAAAAAGACTGCATTTATACATGTAAATATTTAAGAAAAGGAAGGGATTATTATGAAAACTAACTTTACAATTGAAAAAGTAGTTGGCAGGGAAATATTGGACTCAAGAGGTAATCCTACTGTGGAAGTAGAAGTAGTGTTGGCAGATGGCAGCATTGGCAGAGCCGCTGTTCCATCCGGTGCATCTACAGGTGCATTTGAAGCAGTAGAATTAAGAGATAATGATAAAAAGCGATACTTAGGTGGTGGCGTATTAAAGGCTGTGGAGAATGTAAATAAAGCGATTGCAGATGCTATTGTAGGAATGAATGCTTTAAATCAGGCAGAAGTAGATAAGAAGATGATAGATGCTGATGGAACAGAGAATAAAGGTAAACTTGGTGCCAATGCAATCCTAGGAGCTTCTCTGGCAGTTGCAAAAGCAGCTGCAGAATCACTGCAATTGCCATTATATCAGTATATTGGCGGAGTCAATGCAAAAGTGCTTCCGGTGCCTATGATGAATATTATTAATGGCGGTAAACATGCAGATTCCAGCTTAAATATTCAGGAATTCATGATTATGCCGGTTGGTGCCAAAACATTTTCAGAAGGCTTAGAATGGAGTACAACGGTATTCCATACACTAAAAAAACTGTTAAAAAAAGATGGTTACGTAACAGCAGTAGGAGATGAAGGTGGATTTGCACCTAAGTTTGGCAGTGATGAAGAAGCGCTCGATTACATTGTTAAGGCAATTGATGAAGCGGGTTATAAACCAGGAACTGACTTTTATATTGCAATGGATGTAGCCTCTACCGAAATGTATGAAGAAGCCAAAAAGGCAGGCAGAGAAGGAGAATATCTATTCTGGAAGGCTGGCGAATATAAAACAGTAGATGCTATGATAGACTACTTGGAAGACTTATGCAACCGCTTTCCAATTAAATCCATTGAAGATGGTTTGGCTGAGGAAGATTTTGAAGGCTGGAAGAAACTTACCGACCGCCTTGGCGAAAGAATTCAATTAGTTGGAGATGATTTATTTGTAACAAACACTAAGAGAATTAAAGAGGGTACAAAACTTGGAATATCAAATTCTGTGCTTATTAAATTTAACCAGATTGGTACTTTAACTGAAACTTTAGATGCAATTGAGATGGCAAAGAATAATGGATGGACAGCGATTGTTTCTCACAGATCCGGTGAAACGGAAGACGTGACACTTGCTGATATTGCAGTAGCAACTAACGCCGGACAGATTAAAACTGGCGCACCATCTAGAAGTGACCGTGTTGCAAAATATAACCGTTTACTAAGAATTGAACATCAGCTAAGTGGTATTGCAGAATATCCGGGAGTAAATGCTTTTAAGATTTAATGGATAATTTAATTCTAATTATCTGATTTAAAAAAGATTGTATAAGATTGAAAGCGGAAATAGTATTAGATTTGAATGAAGACAAAAAGAAGAGGGATTTGCACATTTGGATAAGAAGCCACATATACTTATCCAAATGTACAAATCCCAATTTTATATATTTAATTTAATTTCCAAAGCATCTCCGATTTTATACCGATAAAATTTAATTATATTTCCACTTTCTATTTTAATATTATCTCTACTGCATAAGGCCACGTCACACACATAAGGAAGGTTATCATACATAGGCATATTCTCTTCAAGTGCGGTATCATAAGGACCTTTTGCTTTTTTGCGAAACAAATCTTCGTACTTCATAAAGTTATTCATTGAAAAGACCCCCTTTCTAGTACTTGTCTATGTATACTATAATATTTTTTTAAAACAAATTCAAGTCATTTAAGGGTGTCAGGCACCATAAAATTGCATTTTATGGTGCCTGACACCCTTACGTTTTTCTTACATTTTTCTTACGTCCCCTTAATGGTGCCTGACACCTTTTTGTAATTCCACAATTACGATAGGGAGGAAGGAGAGCACCAGCACTACGGACCATTGGGCTAAGTTTAGAGGAACTACCTTAAATACGGATGCCAGTGACTCTACGGATATAACAACTACCTGTAAGAAGCCACAGAATAAAAAGGATAGTATTAGTTTTATGTTGCTGAAAAATCCTATTTTTGTTAAGGAATGTTCACTGCGCATGTTAAAGGAGTGAAAGAGCTGGGATAAACTTAATACTGCAAAAGCCATGGTACGGCCAATCTCTGGGGTTACGAAAGCTGCAATGGTGACGGTATTCCGGTTTTGAAAGATGGCAGCATCCATAGTATGGCTGTCGTATAGTCGAATTCCAAGGATAAAAGCAAGCAAGGATAAGAATCCAATTAGGACACCTTCAACTATAATCTTAAATACCAGTCCGTCAGCAAACATTCCCTTATCGGGGGAAATTGGTTTTTTCTTCATGATATCTTTGGCTGCCGGTTCAACACCAAGGGATATGGCAGGAAGAGAATCTGTCACCAGGTTAACCCATAAAAGCTGTACAGCTAACAGTGGAGAAGGAAGCCCCATTAAGATCGCAGTAAATATTGTAATAATCTCACCTATATTACATGAGAGCAGAAAATGAATTGCCTTTTTAATGTTATCATAAATTCCACGACCTTCCTGCACTGCAGATACAATGGTTGCAAAATTATCGTCGGTAAGAATCATGTCTGCAGCATTTTTTGCAACATCAGTTCCTGAGATACCCATGGCACAACCAATATCGGCTGCCTTTAGTGCGGGAGCATCATTTACGCCGTCACCGGTCATGGCAACTACCTCACCTCTGGCCTGAAAGGCTTTTACTATGCGCACTTTATGTTCAGGTGAAACCCTGGCAAATACACTGTACCTGGATATTTGCTTTGACAAAGAATCATCATCTATCTGGGAAAGTTCAGCCCCTGTCATAGATAGATCGCCGGAGGTCATAATGCCTAATTCTTTTGCAATGGCGCAGGCTGTTGAGATGTGGTCTCCGGTGATCATAACAGGTTTAATTCCTGCCATCTGACAAGTCCTTACTGCCTCTGCAACTTCAGGCCTTGGGGGGTCAATCATACCAATGAAACCTAATAGGGTTAAGCCGGATTCCAAAGGTTTATTAATTTCCAGATGAGATGAGTAAGTAATCTCAGATTCAGGAATCGCTTTATATGCAACGGCAATCACACGTAAAGCTCGTTCTGCCATGGAACGATTCAGTCGATTCATGGTATTGATATGTTCGCGGGTTATTGGTACTGCCTTGCCTTTCTTATCTATGTAAGTGCACTTTGAAATTAATATGTCAGGTGCACCTTTGGTAATACTCTTAATTTGACCGTTCTCCATTCGATGAACTGTAGTCATTAATTTCCTTGCAGAATCAAATGGTATCTCATATATTCTGGGATATGTTAAATCCAATTTGGATTTTATAAGGCCGATATGATATGCAGCCATAATTAATGCTTTTTCCGTTGGTTCACCGGTTGCTGAAACAGTCGTATGTTTACCCTTTCCTGTGATTTGCAGGATGGAATCGTTACATAGGGAAGTCAGGGTTAAGATATGTTCCGCGGCCAAACTATCAGGTGGTTCTTTTCCAATGAGGGAAGCTAATTCAGTGACTGTCATCTTATTCTGCGTTAGGGTTCCTGTTTTATCCGAGCAGATAACAGTTGCACTTCCAAGGGTTTCAACTGCGGGCAGTTTACGAATCACAGCATTCTTCTTCGCCATTCGCTGAACCCCTAAGGATAACATAATGGTGACGATGGCAGGAAGTCCTTCCGGAATTGCTGCAACTGCAAGACTTACTGAGGTCATAAACATATCAAAAATAGGGCGGTTTTTTAAGATACCCAGGATAAATAAAATAATACAAATAACGAGAGCAGCAGTACCTAGTGCTTTGCCGGTACTAGCGAGTCTCTTTTGAAGGGGAGTCATAGGTGTGTTGTCTTCCATAATTAATTTGGCAATATGACCGACCTCCGTACTCATTCCGGTAGCAGTAACAACAGCCGTTCCCCTGCCATAAGTAACAATACATGAGGACATCACCATATTATGACGGTCTGCAAGTAAAGTATCATCTTCTAATACGATGTCTGCGTCTTTCTCTACGGGATGGGATTCCCCTGTTAAGGAGGCTTCCTCAATTTTAAGATTGATAGCAGTTAAAAGTCTTGCGTCTGCAGGAACAAAAGAACCGGTCTCTAAGTGAATAATGTCCCCGGGAACCAGCTCTTTTGCATCAACGGTAGATAGAATGCCATCACGAATAACTAATGATGTAGGAGCAGACATTTTTTTTAGCGCTTCTAGAGATTTCTCTGCTTTACTTTCCTGTAATACGCCAAGCATGGCATTGAACGTTATAATCAGTAGAATAATAATAGGGTCTACGAAGTCAAGTTCACCATGCAAAAATGATACAAAAAATGAAATAATTGCAGCACAGATTAACGTAATAATCATAAAATCTTCAAATTGCTTAAAAAATCGAACAAATAAACTTGTCTTTTTCTTCCCTTCCAACACATTTAAACCATATTTTTTCTGCCTTTTGGCAACTTCTTTTTTTGTTAATCCTGTCTGGGAAGAACTTTGTAAAGCATTTACGGCGGTTTCTTTCGAAATACTATGCCAATTCATTATAGATACCTCTTTCTGTTTCTTTGTGAAATGGAACTTAAGCGCTCCTTTTGCTTAGCGTTCCCTCGGGAATTGAATAAGTTGTATCACAAATAGTAAAAACTTTGGAGTATTGCAATTCCTTAGATAATTATATGAAAGGGAATAATACAAATAGTACATAAGAAAATTAATAAAAGACATTTACAAAAACCTTCGATACTGTATAATACATTAAGTACGGTTTTTTACTTATGGATATTTCAGGCAATTTTTTGCTTTAAGAAGGTTTGATTAAGAAAGGTTAAGGTAAACAAATGAGTAATTTAACAGACATGACTTCCGGAAGCCCTTTTAGGCTATTACTTAAATTTTCAATTCCTATGCTGATTGGAAATATATTTCAGCAGTTTTATAATATGGTAGATGCCATTGTTGTCGGCAACTATGAAGGAAAAGAGGCACTAGCAGCAGTTGGAACTTCTATGCCGCTGAATTTCTTCATTTTTTCTCTGGCCTTGGGATTAGCCAGTGGTATCTCCATTGTAATATCACAGTATTTTGGAGCCAAAGAAGAAGCTAATGTTAAAAAAAGTATTGCTACCGCTGCCTATACTATTATTGGTGCTTCCATTATCATGGGAATTTTAGGTATTATTTTTAGCAGACAGTTATTGCAACTATTAAATACACCAGATAATATTATGGACCAGGCAAGACAATATTTTGTTATATGCTGTGCAGGGATTGTTGGTATTGGTGCATATAATGGCATAGCTTCCATTCTTAGAGCTCTGGGTGATTCCGTCACACCATTGATTTTTCTTGCAGTTGCATCATTACTCAATATTGTATTAGATTTAGTATTTGTCATTGTATTTCACATGGGAGTTGCAGGTGTTGCATATGCAACAATAATATCCCAATTTATTGCAGCAGTAAGCTGTATTGTCTACGCGATAAAAAAAGTACCGATTATGAGAATGCCATTGTCGGATTTCAAACCGGACTATGTAATATTTAAAAAGTGTCTGCGTCTAGGTCTGCCCGTAACCATACAAAATTCATTTATATCTGGGTCCACCATGGCACTTCAGGGTGTAATTAATGGATATGGGGATACTGTTATGGCGGCGGCAACTGCAGCCAGCAGAATTGAGCAGTTAAGCATTCAGCCTGGATTATCTATTGGAGTTGCAGTTGCTACATTTACCGGCCAGAATATTGGAGCTGGCAAAATAGACAGAGTAAAAGAAGGCTTTGTAGCTGCCACGAAGATTATCCTGACATTTAGTTTAATTATGCTCCCGACCATTTATTTTGGAGGCGGGCTAATTATGAATCTGTTTACTTCCAAAGCAGATGTAGATGTTATGCAAATTGGAATCGAGGCAATTCGTGTAACCAGCTTCTTTTATTCCTTTGTGGGGATGATTCTTGTGACCAGAAACTTATTAAGTGGTGCTGGGGACGTTATGTTACCAATGTTTATGGGATTCATCGAAGTTGTCTGCCGGGTACTTTTTGCAACGGTGTTATCCTTAAGATTTGGCTACCAGGGTATCTGGTGGGCAACAGGGCTTAACTGGATGGTTACTTCCTTTGTAGGAATAGCAAGATATTATTCCGGCAAATGGAGATTCAAATCTGTAATTGAAGGCTAAATTAATGATTTTTCTTCCTTGCTTTGACAAAGAGATATAAACCAATAAGTAAAAGAAGGGGAATCAGGACATCTTTATATCTTTCATAATAATTGCCGACTATCTTCCATTTATCATGAAGAAGATACCCTAGTCCGATTAACAGGGTATTCCATAAGGTAATTCCAATGACAGAACCTAGGAGAAAATTAGGATACTTCTGACCGGCTGCGCCGGCAATAAATGCAATATAAGTTCTGCAGATGGGAATTAATCTGCCAAAACAGACTGCCAGACCGCCATAATGCTGGAATTTTGTTTGGGAAGATAGAATTCCCTTTTCTGTTTTAGGGAATCTCCTAATAATTCGCTCAATTAACTTTAGCCCACCGATACGCCCAATGATATAACAAAAACTGGTTCCAATTAACCCTGCTACTACACTAAGGGGCAGAATAACAAGAAAGCTTATATTCTGCAGGGAGGCAACAGCACCAGAAAAGGGAAGTACGATTTCGCTGGAGATAGGAAAACAGGCATACTCAATTAGTATGATAAAGAACATAGCAAAGATTCCGTATTGATAGATTAAATTTGTAAAATAACTCATAGTGGCTCCGTAAACATAGAGAGGTTATTATATTAATATTTTTAAAGTCTATGGATTATGTCAATGGTAAGTGCATAAGAATTCTATAAACAAAAAAGGATACCATGATGCAAATGGCTACCAAATAATATAGGACATTGTTTATTAAACTGGACATCTAAAACAAATCTACTTCTTTATGTAAAATATATTGGAATTGGGTGGAAATTCATTGTATAATAAATTAATGTAATTGAAGAACCATAATTTTTAATATGAACTCAATTGTGGATGTGACACCATTCGTAAATGAGAAAAGGAGTTGCTTACGATGAAGATTAATCACTTAGCATTATACGTCAATGATTTAGAGGGTATGAAGAAATTCTATGAAACTTATTTTGGGGGAATCGCCAATAGCAAATATTATAATCCAAAGACCGGATTACAAACCTATTTTTTGACCTTTGAAGATAGCACAAGATTAGAAATCATGACGAGACCGGATATCATAACCCAGGAGAAAGCATTAAATGCCGCAGGATATATACATCTTGCGTTTAGTACAGGGAGTAAAGAAAACGTAGACAGATTAACAACACTTCTTAAAGACAGTGGATATAGAGTTATCAGTGGACCCAGAACTACGGGTGACGGATACTATGAAAGTTGTGTTTTAGACCCTGAGGATAATCAGATTGAAATTGTGGAGTAGTAAGAAAATTTATAAATATAGTAAATAACTGGAGAAAACAACATGCTTGAAATAATGACTAGCAAATATGAAAAAGAACTGAACGAATTTTTATACCAGTATAATTCCCAGAAAGAGTACTTTTTGGCATGGATACCCGAAAACTATTCGGAAATAGTATCATTAGATAAGGATAATTTTTTATTATGCATAGAAGAGGATAAGATTGTAGGATGCCTTGGAATTTACATATCACAAGAGCAAAAGGTAGCACGACTGTTAGGTCCAATCATAATAGAGGATTATTTTCTGAAATATATTGATACTCTGTATGACCATTGCCTAGGGAATATTCCAAAGGATATTAAGGAAATAAAAATAGCCTTTTTTACAGAAAATATTTTGTGTAAAAATTGGTGCGATCGTTTAGAATTTGAGCAATATAATGCAGAAAAAACTATGCTACTACAGAAAGATTTGTATTCAGCAAAAGAGGTAACGTCCTTAGCTACTATTCATAAATATGAAGAGAAATATAAGAAGGGACTGGAATTGGTTCATCCGCAGGGTGTATTTTTCACACTGGACGAATTAATTCAAGAGATTTCCTCGAACCATCATTTACTAGTAGCAATGGAAAATAATGATGTTATAGGATATGTTTATTATGAAAAAACGGCAGATAATAAGTGTGGAGAAATTATATTGCTTCATATGAGAGAAGATAAACGAGGCAAAGGTTATGGGACTTTATTAATAGACAGAGCAATCAAAAATTTATTAGATGAGAATGTCGAAGAAATATTAACCAATGTCAGAGTGGATAACTATGGTGCACAAAAACTCTATGACAGAATTGGATTTAGAGAGAAAGAAACAATTTATGCTTACAGGAAATATTTAAAGTAGTATAGATAGAGGTTAGGAAAATGAAAAAAATATTAAGGTTTTTAAAGCCATACAAAACCCTTACAATTGCAGGAGCTGCGGCAAAGTTAACAGAAGCTATCCTAGAACTGTTCTTGCCATTTCTTATGTCTAAAGTGATTGACAATGGGGTGGCTACAGGAAATAAATCGTATATTTTATTGATGGGGGGACTTATGCTTGCCACTACAATTCTTGGCATATCGTTTGCGTTAGCCTGTCAGTATAGTGCATCGCTGGTATCCCAGGGTGTAGGGACAGATATTCGTAATTCCCTGTTTGAACACATCAGTTCATTTTCAAATGCTGAGATTGATAATTTTGGAACAGCATCTTTAATTAATAGAATTACGAGTGATGTAAACCAGGTTCAACTTGCCGTTGCTATGTTAATACGACTGGTAATCAGAGCCCCATTTCTATGCATCGGTGGATTAGTTATGGCTTTTATTCTTGATACCAAACTATCTATTATCCTATTAATAGTACTTCCTGTATTCGTTTTTATACTTGTATATATCATGAAAAAGAATGTTCCTATTTATCGTATCGTTCAAAAGAAATTAGATCAGATTGGGCTGGTGATTCGTGAGAATCTAAGTGGTGTAAGAGTAATTCGTGCATTTGCAAAATCAGACTATGAGAAAGATAAATTCGCTGCCCGAAACCGTGAATATGCTGATAATGCTATGAGAGTAGGCAAACTTTCAGCATTACTAAATCCACTAACCAACTTAAGTTTAAACTTTTCTATCGGAGCAATTATCTGGTTTGGTGGAGTACGCGTTAATGCTGGCAGCATGACAACTGGGGAAGTTATAGCATTTGTAGGTTATGTAACTCAAATACTGGCGGCGTTAATTGTGATATCTAATCTGGTAGTTATTTATACCAAGGCGTTTGCATCTGCCGGCAGAGTAGTTGAAATATTTGAGACGAAGGCAAGCATTGAGAATCCACGGAATTTAGGCCATATACCCTATGGGAAAGATTTAAAAGAAAATGCCATAGTAACATCTATAAATACTGGGTCCTTTAACCATAGCAGCGTTACTAAAACAATCAATAACAACTATATGGTAGAATTCAAAAATGTATCCATGTCATATGAACCAGGAAGAAATTATGATGTAGAAGATATCTCATTTCAATTAAAACGTGGAGAAACCGTTGGAATTATTGGTGGAACAGGATCTGGTAAATCAACAATTATTAACTTGATTCCAAGATTTTATGATGTTACCTCTGGTAGTGTATTGATAGATGGTATCGATGTAAGAGAATATGACCTTATGAGTTTAAGGAGAAAGATTGGAGTGGTGCCACAAAAGTCAGTTCTTTTCTCCGGAACCATTGCAGATAATATTCGGTGGGGCAAGACAGATGCCACAGAAGAGGAGATACAGAAAGCTGCTGAAATAGCACAGGCTGCAGAGTTTATAAGCCGTATGCCGGAGGGGTATCATACAAGGATTCAAAGAGGCGGAGTTAATGTATCTGGTGGGCAAAGGCAGAGATTAACCATAGCAAGAGCCTTAGTTAGAAGGCCTGAGATATTAATTTTAGATGATAGTTTTAACGCATTGGACTTTGCAACGGATGCAGCTCTGCGTAAAGGGTTAAAACAAGATACGAAAGATATGACAACATTCCTTGTTACCCAGAGAGCCAGCACCATTCGCGGTGCTGATAAGATTATTGTGCTAAATGATGGTGCAATTGCTGGAATCGGAAAACATGAAGAATTGATAAACACATGTGATGTTTACAGAGAAATCTGTGAGTCCCAGGAATTGCAAAATACAGCTTTATAAGGAGGAACAGGCCATGAAGAAATCAACCGTACAGCGCGTATGGAGTTATTTGGGAAACAATAAAGCAATGCTGGTTGCAGTATTCGTCTGCGCAATTCTTGGCAACTCATTCCTTATATTTACACCTTTGTTAACTGGAAAAGCCATTGATAAGATTATTGGAGTAAATCAGGTTGATTTTGACGGACTGATTGAGATTATAGCGGTGCTTTTATTACTTTATGGACTCAGCAGTATGTTTCAATGGTTAATGTCAGTGGCAAGTAATGTGGCTGCCAATCATACGATTCATGATATTCGTAAGGATGCATTTGATAAGTTAAATACATTACCATTAAAATATTATGACAACACGTCTCATGGTGATATTATCAGCAGACTTACCAATGATATGGAAGCTATATCAGATGGCCTGTTTCAGGGCATTACTCAGATTATGTCAGCCATTGTCATTATTATCGGTTGTTTTCTTTTTATGCTGTCCATTAACCCAGTGATAACCTTAGTTGTCATTCTGATTACACCATTATGTTTTTTTATTGCTACCTTTATTGCTAAAGCATCAAAACGAATGTTTGCAGAACAATCCAAAACAGTTGGTGATTTAAATGGGTATGTAGAGGAAATCATCGGTAATCAAAAGATTGTGAAAGCATTTGGATATGAAAATGAGTCTATGGAACGTTTTAAAACTATTAATGCCAAGCTTTATGTTTCGGGACAAAAAGCACAATGGTATTCCTCCCTTACGAATCCGACCATACGATTTATTAATAATCTGGCATATGTTGCAGTTACTATATTAGGAGCATTTATGGCACTTAAGGGGATGATAACTGTCGGAAATATTGCAAGCTTTATCACATATTCTAACCAGTTTGCCAAACCTATCAATGAAATCACATCGATTGCAACACAAATACAAGCTGCTTTTGCTTCCGCAGAAAGAGTATTTGCATTAATAGACCAGGAACCAGAGCAACCAATACTTAAGCCCGAGGAAGAGTTCGAAAATTGTGAAGGAAATGTAACATTTCGAGGCGTAAGTTTTTCATATCACCCGGAGGTACCATTAATTAAGAATCTGAATCTTCAAGTTGAGAAAGGGGATACTATTGCAATTGTTGGTCCTACCGGTGCAGGCAAAACAACCCTTGTTAATCTTTTGATGCGATTTTATGATGTAAACACCGGAGAGATTCTTATTGATGGTAAAGACATTTATCATATCAACAGAGATAATCTTAGGCAGATGATTGGAATGGTATTGCAGGATAGCTGGTTATTTGAGGGAACCATAGCAGAAAACATAGCTTTTGGTAAGCCGGAGGCATCAAGGGAAGAAATTATCAATGCAGCCATGGTCGCAAAAGCCCATGGATTCATTAAAAGACTTCCGGATGGTTATGATACCGTGATTGAGGAAGAAGGTGGAAACTTATCCCAAGGTCAGAAGCAGCTCCTTACCATAGCTAGGGTTATTCTGATTGACCCTCCCATGCTGATTTTGGATGAAGCTACCAGCAGCATTGATACAAGAACAGAGATTATGATACAAAAAGCATTTAAGAAGATGATGGAAGGCAGGACCAGTTTTGTTATAGCACATCGATTGTCTACCATTAAGGAAGCGAATCAGATACTGGTTCTGCAAAATGGTGATATTGTAGAACAGGGGAGACATGAGGAGCTGCTTGCAAAGAAAGGTTTCTATTATAAACTATACCAGAGCCAGTTTGCTGTATAGTGTAACATATTAGAAAATATAAACGCACCGAGCTAGTGGCGTAGAAAAAAACTTGTCATGGGAATTTGACACAGGAATAACATAATCCTTATATAATGTATTTATATAGTATGATTGCATAAATTGATAAGTAGTAGCCAGCAATTACTATAGTATTTATATTTATGAGGAGAGTTAGGATGTTAAAACAATGGAATGAAATAAAGCCAAAGACAAAAATGCTCTGTGCAAATTTACCGAAGAGACATAATAAAAAGGGAATTGTGTTATTAAGAAGTTTGGCAACCTGTTTTATTTGTTTAACACTAGGACTGTTGATTGCAAAAGGTATGACTGCCTCTGC
The DNA here is from genome assembly GCA_029239455.1 of Anaerocolumna sp. Classification (GTDB taxonomy): domain Bacteria; phylum Bacillota; class Clostridia; order Lachnospirales; family Lachnospiraceae; genus Anaerocolumna. The sequence continues at coordinate 2,096 of JAQZAX010000043.1, read as the reverse complement.
AGAGAATAACAGCCCCTATTTTATTAAGGTGAACAAGCAACAGAATTGCATAACCATTTACGAGAAAGATGAAGATGGAAAGTATACGGTGCCGGTGAAAGCCATGACCTGCTCTACTGGCTGGGCAACCCCTCTTGGTACCTATAACACTATGATAAAATACAGATGGAAATTACTAATGGGAGATGTATGGGGGCAGTATTCCACACGAATTGTGAAGGGAATATTGTTTCATTCTGTTTGGTATTATGAGAAGGATCCCTCTACCCTGTCAGCAACCCAATATAATAAGCTTGGCTCTGATGCATCCCATGGCTGTATCCGTTTAACCGTTGCTGATGCAAAATGGATTTATGATAACTGTCCGGTAGGAACTACGGTTGAAATCTATAATTCCAAAGATCCAGGTCCACTGGGAAAACCGGAAACTTTAAAGTTACTACCAGGTACTGGCTGGGACCCAACGGATTTAGATAAGAATAATCCGTTTCTAAACAAGAAGCCAACCATCAAAGGGGCTAAGAATCTAACGGTACCCTGGGGAGAAGAAGCTAATCTCTTAAAAGGCGTGAAAGCAACTTCAACAGCTGGAACAGATATTACTTCCAAACTTACGGTAGAAGGTGACGTGGATTTTAATACGGCGGGAAAATATACAATCCAATACGCTGTTACGGATGCTATTGGAAGAACAAGGACAAAAAAGGTAGTAGTAACCGTAGAAGCACCTGAATTGGTTCCAACCTTGGAAGGCGTCAGGGATCGGTATGCCACAGCGGATACTGTAATTGACAGAGCCTTCGCCTTAGATGGAGTAATAGCTTATCTGGATGACAAGGAACTTCCGATTGATAATGTTATGGTTAACATTGTGAAAGAAACAGAGGATAGATACACCATAGAATATTCGGTATCAGCTAATAGCAACCAAGCGGTGACAGCCTCGGCAAAAGTAATGATTGATAAGAATGCCCCTGTCATTGAAGGTATTAAGCATAGAGAGTTAACGCTGCAACAACTAAACTCCGGCAGGAATGGTATTAAAAAACTTGCATTGGAAGGTATCACAGTATCGGATGATTATACAGAGTTAACAAAGGAACAGATAAAAATTTATACAGCCGTAAAATTAGATTATGCTTATCTTGTAACTTATGAAGTGGTCGACGAGGCCGGCAATCAAACAAGGGAAACAGTTCAATTTACGTATTTTAGTGATGCAAGGATTGATGGTGTTGCAAACCGGAATTCCATTCCAGCCGGTACAGATATCAATCTGGATTATGTGAGTCAGGGTGTAACTTCTTCACTAAATGGAATGGATACGACAGAACAGATGAGAATTGTTATTGATAAATATTCAGGTGGAGTATACCTTATTACCTATTATACGAATAATAGTGATGGTAATGCAATTAATATCATAGCGTATTATACTGTTCTGGAATAAACTTAAGAATATTGATTTAGGGCTTTTGACCTTTTGATTAATATTGATTCAAAGTTATTAAGAATATTTCCCAGCCACCGTCTTGACAAAAGCTAATAGGTTATATAGAATATAACTTATCGCATAGGAAAAAAGCAGTGATAAGGAGTATTAAGAGAAAATGCATGTCAGAGAGCTGTCGGATGGTGCAAGACAGTCATGAATATCTCCCAACTCGCCTTGGAGTTCCTTGATTGACCCATGATTACGGTTGACACATAGCTTAGTGGTTTTTAGTCAGCTGTATCGGATATAGATTGAGGCGGGTATTCCCGTTATAGATGTAATAAGTGCGTTTTGTGAACATTCATGTTATGTTTGTGAAACGAATTAGAGTGGTACCACGGAATGTAACCTTTTCGTCTCTAGTTTTTAGAGACGAAAAGGTTTTTTTATTTAATTGGATAGTTTTCTGAACTTCTTAATTAATAAAAAGCCCTCTGGTTACCTTAGCTATGGAATATTGATTTGAGGGTCAAAAGCCAAGTTTTTGTTGATCGATGAATATCGCTGTATATATATTCATTTGGCTGCCTTACCCTCAAACACTATATCTCTTACAAGCCTCTTATCAGCACAAAAATCAAGCCAGCTGGCATGATTTTTG
>JAQZAX010000042.1 GCA_029239455.1 Anaerocolumna sp. | reverse complement strand
TTGCATTTCATTCTTCTTAGCGTTAACCAACATGGGCTGTTACATTTCATTCTTCATAGCGTTAACCAACATGGGCTATTGCATTTCATTCTTCTTAGCGTTAACTAACATGGGGTATTGCATTTCATTCTTCATAATGTACATTAACATTAGGGTATATGGGTTATATATAAAAAAAGAGTTTTTTGTTTGCGGCGACAATTATGGGAATATGTACACCCCTAAAAAGACCACTTGTTGTCTTTTTAAAGGGGTGAACATATTCCCATAATCCGTCATAGCAACAAAAAACTCCTTTTATATATAACCCATATACCCTAATGTTCCAACACCCTAAATAAGAATGAAATGCAATACCCCATGTTCCAACACCCTAAATAAGAATGAAATGCAATACCCCATGTTCCAACACCCTAAATAAGAATGAAATGCAACACCCCATGTTCCAACACCCTAAATAAGAATGTAATCAAATACCCCATGTTCCAACACCCTAAATAAGAATGAAATCAAAAAGATCCCTCGTTTAAAACAATGGTAAAAGGCCCATCATTAATTAAATCCACCTTCATATCCGCCCCAAATTCACCACATTCCGCGCTGCCGGTTCTTTGCTTACAAATCTCCAAAAAATACTGATATAAAGCGTTTGCTTTATCAGGTGCTGCTGCCTGCAAAAAATTAGGCCGGTTACCTTTTTTGCAGTCCGCATACAAGGTAAATTGAGATATGGCAAGAATTTCTCCTTGTACATCACTAAGAGAAAGGTTCGTTTTACCGTCATTATCATCAAAAATTCTCATCTTAATTACCTTATCTGCATATTTCTCAACGACCTGTTCGTCATCTTCAAGTCCTATCCCAACAAAAATAAGCAGACCTTTCCCAATGGCCCCGATACAATTACCATCTACCGTCACGGATGCCTGTTTTACCCTTTGTATTACTAGTCGCATAACTACTCCTAACTATAATGCCTATATTCTTTCTATTTGAATCGCTATCTATTTGGTTATCTCTTGGAGGAAAGATGTACCTGCAATGTCACCGGATAGATTGAAATATTCTAAAATTGTAGCCGCTATATCAGCAAATGTTTTTCTTGTTCCAATATTTATACCGGCTTTTATACCTTTTCCATAAACGATACACGGAGTATACTCTCTAGAGTGATCTGTTGACTCTGTGCTAGGATCACATCCATGGTCAGCAGTAATAATTAGGATATCCTCACTCTTTAATTCATCAAGAATTCTTGGAAGCTGCTCGTCAAAATAGTTAAGTGCCTTAGCATATCCCTCTACATCGTTACGATGTCCATAAACCATATCAAAATCTACCAAATTAGTAAAACATAAGCCCTGGAATTCTTTCCTCATATACTCCAGGGTTTTTTCAATACCCTCTGCATTATTTTTGGTACGAACCATATCCGTAATACTTTTTCCAGCAAATATATCATTAATTTTACCAACGGATAGAACTTCATACTCATTATCTCTTAAAACATCCATCATTGTTGTTTTAGGTGGAACCAGTGAATAATCGTGACGGTTTGATGTTCTCTTAAATTCAGGAGCTTCGCCCTCAAAGGGTCTTGCAATAATTCTTCCAACACCCCAGTCACCTGTACAGAGTTCTCTCGCTATTTCACAATAATGATATAATTCTTTTACAGGTACAATACTTTCATGGGCTGCGATCTGAAATACACTATCTGCTGAGGTATAAACAATTAAATCCCCTGTTTTTAAATGTTCTTCTCCATAATCACGAATAACATCTGTTCCAGAATAAGGTTGGTTGCATAGTACACCTCGTTTTGTACGTCTTGAGAATTCATCTAATAATTCTTTAGGAAAACCATTAGGAAATGTAGGCAGTGGTTTTTCAGAAATAATTCCGGCAATCTCCCAATGTCCTATGGTAGTATCTTTTCCTTTCGAAGATTCTGACATACGTCCGAATACTCCTTCTGTTTTTTCCGGCTTCTTATCATATTCAACTCCATCAATATGGAACAAACCTAGCTTGGCCATATTAGGCATGTGGAATTGTTCATAGGAAGCAACTGCTCTTAGGGTATTACTTCCTTCATCACCATAATCTCCCGCATCCGGTAATTCTCCTATGCCAAAACTGTCCAGTACAATTAAAAAAGCTCTCTTCACTCTTTTATCCCCTTTCCTTTGTCAAATCTTAAGGTTTTGCAAAACTAATAAATACTCTGAATTTGTGGAATATCAAAATTTCCCAGTAACATCTCATGTATGATTCTTACTTTTTCCTTAAATAATATTAATATTCTCTAATTTGTATTGTTGTGATAAATACTTTATGCTATAATTCCAATATTGAAATCCCCACATTTATTTACAGAAAGGTTGGTTATTTTGAAAGAATTATTTCAAAAATATAAACATGGATGGGTCTTATCTTATTTTTTCATATATATGATTTGGTTTTATCTATTAGAGCAAAAGGTAACTAAGAATTATACCCCCATCAAAATAGGATTAGATGATTTGATTCCTTTCAATGAGTGGTTTGCCATCCCCTATTTTTTATGGTTTTTTTATATCTTTATTACTATGGTATACTTTTTCTTCCAATCCAAAGAAGAATTTTATAAAGTCACTGCCTTTCTCTTCCTTGGAATGACTATTTGTCTCATTATATATACCATCTGGCCCAATGGACAAAATCTTCGTCCAGATTTATCTCAATTAGGAAGGGATAATATTCTGATAAGGTGGATTGCCAAGCTATATGGTACCGATACTTCAACTAATGTATGTCCAAGTATCCATGTGTTTAATTCCATAGGTGCACATATTGCCATTCACAGAAGCCAAAGTTTGAAGAAATATAAGTGGTTACAAATCTCATCTTTCATTTTGATGATTTTAATTTGTCTCTCTACTATGTTCTTAAAACAACATTCCTCATTTGACGTAATTGCTGGTATCGCATTAGCTATCGTAATGTATTTCCTTATCTATGCATTGGGAGACAGCAAATTATCCAGCCAGGATTCTAAGAAAGAAAAGGTATATGCACAGTAAATTGTTTTTTTAGCATTTTCTTAATGAGGTAATTATAAACTATTTATACTCTTTATTTGTGATGCTACTTGTACCAATTAAATATTAGTATGGTTTCAGTTTTATTAACTGAAACCATATATTTTTCTAGAAATCTTATAGCCAATTCCTACTATTTTTCTACCCACCTTCCCTGGAAGATTCATAGATCTGCCAAGAAAACGCGATCTAACTTCAAGGTATAAGTTTTTATTAGCATTCTTAAGGTAATTCCATAACTCTTCTTTCTTTTCGAGACTTTCTTCCGTATCTTCACGAATTAAGAATACAGAGGAGATTGTCAGCATCATAGTTAAATATTTAATCATATAATTTCTTAATTTTTTATTTTTTATCTGCGTAACATCATGGGTATCTATCATAATCTTTGTTATCTTAATCTGTTGGTCAATACGTTTAATCATATTTTTCTCATTTACAGACTGATCATCCCTACCTATAAAATAACGGTAAAGATCTACATCCAGATAATACATTGTTTTTACATATGGAAGGGGTTGATAAACAAAAATATTATCCACATAGAATGTATGTTTTGGCAGTTTTAATCCACAATCTTTTAATAGCTTTGTTCTATATATGGCTGCATGCATTATGATATTCTGACTTTGTTTGAAATACATAATATTGCTCCAAGTAAATATTTTGTTTTGAGGTAATGCGGTTCTATAATCAATTACTTTATGTTTATTAATACTTGGTTTTTCATAAACATAATTAGCAATAAGCAAATCAAGACTTTGTCCATTGGAAACTAATTCTTTGATGGTTGATAAAATTTCTCTTAATGCAGCTTCATTTACCCAGTCATCACTGTCTACAACTTTAAAATAAAGTCCCGTTGCATTCTTTAACCCTGTATTAACAGCTTCTCCATGTCCTCCATTCTCCTGATGAACAGATTTGATAATTTCCGGATATTTTTTAGCGAATTCATCTGCTATCTTAGCCGTATCATCTTTAGACCCATCATTTACAATGATGATTTCCATTTCCTCTCCGCCGGTTAGTAAAGTTTCAATCGCATGGCTCATATATTCAGCTGAATTATAGCAAGGTACTGCCACACTGAGTAGTTTCATTTAAGTTTCCTCCTAGTATTCTGTTAGTTCGTCCTTTTTTCATTATAGAATAAAAGTCCACAATGTAAAATAATATTTGATAACTTTATAAAATATTAAGGTTTCCGTAATTATTTATTTTATTATTCACATTCCATTACATTGCCCCATAATATAGTTAGGCAGTTTAGTTACTACTAAGCCGCCTAACTAAGCTAAGTTTCATTCATAAGTTTAAGGAGGTATTTCATGTCTTTTGGTACAAATCTTATTAAAATACGTAAGTCACTTAATATAAGTCAGGCAAAGCTAGGAAAAGATCTAGGAATTACCCAGCAAATGATTAGCAGTTACGAAAAAGGGATATCCTCTCCCAATGTTGAATTGCTTACTAAGCTTGCGGACTATTTCCAAATATCCATTGACTATTTAGTAGATCATAGGGTACACGGGAAAGAACATGAGCTACAAAAAGCTCAATTAATACAGTTATTTGACAATATTCCAGCAGATGATAGAACTAGGTGTCTGCTTATTCTTAGCACTTTTGTAATTGGCAGTTCAAAAACCCATTAAAAGAGCATAAATCCTTCTACTTTAGGTTTTCCGGATTCAAACATTCTAATTCAGGAACAACAAATCGTCCGTCTTTTCGTATCAGAACATCATCAAAGTATATTTCACCGCCACCATATTCCGGCGTCTGAATACATACAAGATCCCAGTGAATGGAAGATTTATTGCCATTTGGAGCATCATCATAACAGGTTCCCGGAGTGAAATGGAAAGACCCCATGATTTTCTCATCAAACAACGTATCCTTCATAGGTTTAATCACATAAGGGTTCACACCTATAGCAAATTCGCCAACATATCTTGCTCCCTCATCTGTATTAAACACTTTATTAATTCTCTCCGTATCATTGGCTGTCGCTTCTATGATTTTTCCATCTTTAAAGGTAAGTTTAATATTTTCGTAAGTAAATCCCTGATATACCGCAGGTGTATTGTATGATAATGTACCATTGATAGACTCTCTGACCGGCGCAGTAAATACTTCTCCATCTGGAACATTAACTTCTCCGGCACAAGCAATACTTGGTATATCCTTTATGGAGAAAGAAAGATTGGTTCCTGGTCCTATAATCTTTACTTTATCTGTACGATTCATATACTCAACAAGGTTCTTCATAGCATTCGCCATTTTTGAGTAATCCAAATTACAAACATTAAAATAAAAATCTGTAAAATTCTCTAGGCTTGTATTAGCTAACTGAGCCATTGCACTGTTGGGATATCTTAATACCACCCATTTTGTCTTCTTAATACGAACATCATAGTGAACCGGCTTAGTATAGAACTTTTCATATATTTCCATCTTCTCTCCGGAAACATCGGATAATTCCGTCACATTCTCCGGTCCCCTTACTCCGATATAGCAGTCCATCTGTGCCATCTCTGCAGCATCAATTTCTCCCATAAGAGCAATCTGCTCACTGGTGCAATGAAGCAATGTTTCTCTAAGTATTGTCTGATCCGTGTAGTGAGGGAAGGGAAGTCCTCCTACTGCATACACTTCCTTAATAATCTGCTGGGCTAATTCTTTCGTAGACTTATCTACATAATGAATATACACTTTTTCCCCTTTTTTTACCTTCATTGAATAATTTACTAAATTGTGTGCTAATACTTTAACTCTTTCATCCATAATTTTAATTCCTTTCTATTCTGTATAGCTTATAAAGATATTGCCAGCATTTTGGAACATCTCCATGCTGTCATTCATACCTATCTTCATTGTTCTTTTAAATTCCAAATCAATAATTGTTATATTATATAGATCATATCCAACAATCAGCACAGCGTTGTTATTATCTTTCATTGCAAGAACAGGTCGTTTTTTACTTACATAATACAGGACTTCATCTAATGTGCAATCTGTTAAATTCAGCAGATCATCCCCAATGTTTTGTATTAGCAATTCATAGGCAGAATCATGACTGCCATTTACGGAATACATGCTGCCATTCCTGTACTTTATTAACGTACGGGACCCGGCAATGACACTATCATTTACCTCATAATCTGGTGTAATACCGGTAATAGAGCTTGTACTGCTTTTTGCTCCTCTCTCCCAAATAACTTGCTGTTCCTTATTTAGAACCACGCCCACAAAGGAATCCGCCATCAAAATTGCTTCACCCGGTTCGTCATAGAAGCCTTTTATTTCTCCCGTTGCATATACAACGTACTGTCCCGGCAATTCTTCCGAATTATCTAAACGTAAAGTAGTATCTTCTGTAATGACTGTGTTACTTGTTTCACTGTAGCGTGGCTGCTCTTCCATAATAAAACCTGCAGGCAAAGATATATAATACTCCGTAAGGGTTTGTTCTGTTACCCTCTTACTTACTTCAACTTCCGTGTTTTTCTCTTCCACTTTATTTAAAATGTTATCCGGCCTTGCTGTTTCATATTGCACTTTTCCATTCTCCAAAGAAACTCTGACACGATTTAAGGTTATAACATTATTATCAATTATCGTATCCGTTATATAGTATCCGTCTTTACTATATTCCTTTAAGACATTAAGTTCAGAATCTGCAATTTCAATTTTATACATGGGTACCAATGGATTTCCATCAACAGTAGTAGTAATATCCTTCGTTTCTGCAAAACCATATACGATATTATTATCAATCTTACCCAAAAGCCTTATATTATTGTTAGCCGGAGCCTCTATTATTTTCTTTTGCCCGGATTCCAAATCAAGAATTGTAATTTGTGTAGCTTCTTCCGGTTGACTACTATTTTGCCAAGCAATATAATGCTTCTCTTTACTAACAATAAAGTTATTCTCATTAATATCAGAGGCAATTGTGGCCATCCTTTTTGTCGTCAAATTATAGGAATATATTTTATTATGAATGGTAAAATAAAAAGTACCTATCTGACTTACATAGCTAAACTCATCTAATTGCTCCTTTAGTATCTGATACGTAACATTCATAGGAATATATACTAGTTCTTCAATCCGGTTTTCACCACTGTAAAAACGATATAATGCAATTCCTACACGTCCTTCATAAACACCGCGATTCATATATCCAAATACAAGAAAATTAATATTTCCATCCTCATCCATATTTAAAATTCTGACATCATGCTGATTATAATCATCTCTTATATAATCCGTTTCTTCCTGCCGAAATGAAAATACCCTGACAGCCGCATTTTCCGGGCGGTTATAATACCATAATTCTCTCTGCCTTACAAAGGAAATCTTATTATTATCTGCGCTTGTCACCAGCTCTATCTCAGGATTATTCGTTATTCCTATCTTAAATTCACTTTTATTTAAACTGGTAAGGTCTAGATCAAAGATAGATTCCATAGTACGTTCATAATTTAATAGATACATGCGGGATGAAGTGTAGCGAACACGAAAAAACTCTTTCACGTCGTAGTATTCCTGGCCACTTGCTGTTTGGGACGATACCGTATAATGAAAAACAATGGACCCAATATCAGAAGTCAGATCCGTAATGGTAGGGATAATTTCCCCGACAACTGTCGGTGTGAGGTTGCCCCAGCTAACCAGATCAAAACTTGAGTGAATATCAACGTATGCTAAAGACGTATTATCACTACCCGCTTCCGGTTCCATATATATAATCATCTCTTCCGCTCTGTTCTTATCCAGTATTGTATTATGAAAATTCATTGCAAATGCAATCTGTTCCTCATGATACGAGTTTGGTTCCAATTTTACTCTCGTATAATAATTTATTTTTCTGCTTTTACTGGTAACCAGCGTTATTTTTACTGCATATTCCTGAGTTTTACTAAGTTCGGTTTTTAGTTTAATTTTAGCAGTTTTATATTCATTCTCTTTTTCAAGTGCATTGATAGTATCCATCTCTAAGAGTTTATTATCTGTTACGGATCTTAGCTCATAGATTACCCGTTTTACTTCATTTTCTTTTTCATCAATTACTACAGAAACACTTTGCTCACTGTCGAGAGGCGTTATTGATTCCCTAACAAGATTAGGGGGCAAATTATTACTATATCCATGAAGCTGATTTACTTCTTCCTTATCCAGTCGCAATGTGATAATAGGAAAAGAAGCCTCACTCATTTCAATTGTTTGTGCCGCTTCAAAAACTTGTTCTTTCATATCCTTGCTAAAATAATAAACAGAAACCCCAAATACGAATATTAATATAATTGCTTTATATATATGTTTTAACATAATTTCACTTCCTTAATTAGAGGATAAAGGTTGATTATTTACGAGCAATTGATATAATGTAGGTTCTACGTTTAAGAACTCTCTTGTTTTTTCATAAGAGAGCATTTTCTCCTCTGATAATTCTAGCTTCAGTTTATCAGCTAATTTACTTCTTTGATCTTTTTTGACTCCACGTAGGAGTAAATTCTTCGGAGTATGTTCCATCTCTATAAATTCGAGAATTTGAGCCTTGTATCCTGCAGCTTCCAATAATTCTGCCCGCAAGGCATCTGTCGCAAGTGCTGCCATACGTTCCTTTATAATTCCATAATGAAGAATCGGATTTAGTACATCATTTTCCATCTGTTGGTTCAGTTCATGCTGACAGCAGGGCACAGACAATATTACTTCTGCGTTCCAGCGAATTGCTTTATATAAAGCATAATCTGTGGCTGTATCACAGGCATGAAGTGAAACTACCATATCTACCTTGTCTACTCCCTCAAAGGAAGCGATATCGCCAACAAGGAAGTGTAATTTATCATAATTATAACGTTTTGCTAGCACATTGCAGTGTTCAATCACTTCTTTTTTTAGATCAAGTCCGATTACTCTAATATCATAGCCCTTTAATACCTGCAAATAGTAATACATTGCAAAAGTAAGATAAGACTTCCCACATCCAAAATCTATTATGGTTAACTCTCTTCCTATATCAAGGCTTGGTACGATATCTTCTATAAATTCAAGAAAACGGTTTATCTGCTTATATTTATCATACTTTGCCTTAACTACTTTACCTTCTTCGGTCATAACCCCTAGGTCTTTAAGAAATGGCACGGGAGTCCCTTCCGGTAAAACATAACTTTTCTCTCTGTTATGGCTTAAATTTAACTCTGCCTTAACTTGGCTATCGGTTTTATTTTTTATTTTAATAGTAGCATTGCCCTTTTTACTAATTAATATGGTAACTAATTTTGATTGGGTTCTTAGTTCCACCTGTTTAAAATAATTAGTCAGCCACTCAGAAAGTTTATGAAGCAGCTCTTCCTTCGAATAGTTGTTATGAAACACCTGTTTCCCTTTAAATTCTGAAGCCTGAAACAAAAGATTGCCCTTTAACAATACCGGCCGAACCTTTATTTTGCTAAGTTCAGCACCTTTTGGGCAATTACTGATAATCATATCAATACAATCTTTATCTATATTTTCACTTAATACTTTTATTAAATTTTGATCCATAGGATAACCCTTTCAGGAAATTGGCATTTGTAGTATACAACTATATATTTTACCATATATTAATAAATAATCCTACTGTTTTTATAAACTTCCTTTTTTGATTTTATGCACGGTTCCAAAAATGAAGCATATATTGGTAAATAAAAATGCAATTGAATGTTAAGGAGGTAAAAATGAAATATTCATTTTCTGAATATTCTCCCTATACCAATCAAAAACAGAATGATAAAGTATTCTCTGCCAATTTAGAGTGGTCCAACTCCACTGTTCAGAATCAACCTAACACCAACGGAACTATTCCAAATATCCAAACCCCTCCACGAACAACAGTACCTACTACGCCTGGCATGCAGCCACAGCCTAGATCCACTATGCCAACTACCCCGGCAACTCCAGCTACTCCGGCTACTCCCGCTACTCCTGGTATGCCTGGTATGCCATCTCAAACTAGACCTACTATGCCGGCTACTCCAGCAACTCCAGCTACTCCAGCTACTCCTGGTATGCCTGGTATGCCATCTCAAACTAGACCTACTATGCCGGCTACCCCAGCTACTCCTGGTATGCCATCTCAAACTAGACCTACCATGCCGGCTACCCCAGCTACTCCTGGTATGCCATCTCAAACTAGACCTACCATGCCGGCTACCCCAGCAACACCGGCTACCCCTGGTATGCCATCTCAGCCTAGAACTACTATGCCCGGTACTACCATGCCTGGTACTACTATGCCTGGTACCACTATGCCTGGTACTACTATGCCCGGTACTACTATGCCCGGTACCACTATGCCTGGTACCACTATGCCTGGTACCACTATGCCTGGTACCACCATGTCATCTCGTAAAGAATATACTACAAAGCCTCGGAATGTATATTACTCAAATCATGATGTAACAGATGATTTATCCTCTGACAAAACAAGTATGTATATGCAAGACCCGTTTGTAAATCCATATAACCTTCCCATGGGTGTTCCTATGATGCCTTTGTACGGATATGACAACACTGAGGATGCCGATAAAGACTGGGATTATATGAAGCAAATGTATCCTGTAGTGGCTAAAAAAATACTTGCAGATGTTGAAGATGAATGCGATAAATTAGAGTATGACGGAAGCTGTATGTTTGATGAATATCCAGACCGTGTATATCTTAGCCGAATAGTAGACAGAATCTATGAAAAAGTAAAATACCTGGATGATGAAGCCGTGAGAGGTTCAGAAAATATTTCGGCATCATCAAAAGAGGATTCTGAATATGTGGATTCCAAAATTATACCAAATCAATATCCATTCGGTCGCTTTGATGATAGGCATCGTCGGGATCGTAACTTCAGACTCAGAGACTTAATTGAGATTCTATTATTTAATGAAATATTAAACCGTCGTAGACGTTATAGAGGCAGAAGACGCTGGTTTTAACAGAACAAAGAGTGTGGCTTGCCATACAAATATACCCAGGATAGTATAAGTATTATATCGTTAGAATACCTATGCTATCCTGGGCAATTGAGAACACTTGTGGCAGCCACCTTTATTTAATAATCTTACTTGAACAAAATATTGCACATTTAATAGCCGCCACTAATAACGGGTGTTCCAAGATACACTCTTGTTATATCACTGGATTCATCATAACTGATTGCTACGTGAATATTGATTTTTGTATTCATGGAATTAACATATTCATCTAAAAGCCCTGTATAGGCATAGATTGTAAATAAACCCTCTTGTCGATTGGCATATGCAACTGTGCCTTCCAGATTATCAATCATACTATCTGCCAAGCTATTCATCTGCTCCAATGATAATTTTCCCTCATAATTACCTGTAATCTGCATATTGGTCTGAAGATTGCTTACTCCTAATTCTTGCAATACATCCTCTAATAAAGAGCGGTAGGCCAAAATACTGTCGATATTATGAAACAATTTCAAACGTATAATAATAAAATGTTTTGTTTCCGATAACCCGGAAGCAACTTCTTGCTCCACACTTACAACTTTTATGAGAGATTCTGCGTTTTTTCCCTTCTTAGTGACAAATACCTCACTATCATTATTATCTCTATTGATAGTAATTGGTTGATCCAAATGAAGACCAATTTCACTTGCCAGATACTGAATTAACTCCTTTTTGTCTGCTTCACTTAAATAGTTTGTACCATATTCTGCGGCCATTTCTACCTCAAAGGAAGAAACATCAGAATTTGCACCTACAAATGCTTCCAATATATTTTTATTTGGTTGAAAAATTGAGTTAACTACAAACTGCATAATAACCGAAATCCACAATACACCCAAAACATACATTGTCACTTTTAATTTTTTTCCTCGAAATAATTGTTGTAATTGGCTCCTGTAATTATTCATGTCATCCATATATTACCTCCCATAGGAATACTTATGATATTAGTATTTTAACCCAATTTATAGTAATATATACAGGTGACAATCTGTTACTATTCAGCCTTACGGCTTCATAGCAACAATTGATGCACACAAAGTGTAAAAAAGCACTTTGGCGCATGAAATTCTCGGGTTTTGTTACACAAAACACCTGGCGGTACTGAATGCGGAATAGTAACGACAATCTTCATCAAAAGCAAAATACCTAATGCAAAGATAAAAGATACGTGGTATACTACAAGAAATACCCAAAAGCTTTATCAAAGAACTTTTAGAAAAGAGGAGCCTATGGTTCAATTATTTCGAAAACGTTATATTCCAAATGAAACGGTTCATTTAAAAGATGATGAAATAGTATTTCAATCAGAAGAAATGATTATAACAAAATGGAAAACATTAAAGCCACGGGCGGATATATCTTATGGCATATCAGCTTACTTTGTGAATGATGGCTATAAGGTAAGTAAAATGTTTAATAGCAGTAATCAAGTTGTTTATTGGTATTGTGATATTATAAATACAGTAAAAGATGCAGACCATGAATCAATTATATTTGAGGATCTGCTGGTAGATGTCCTGGTCTACGAGAATGGTCTAGTTAAAGTCTTGGATTTGGCAGAATTAGCAGAAGCTTTTGACATGAATTTAATAGCAGCAGAAACCGTCTCTACTGCTTTGCGGTCTTTAGATAAGCTTTTAGAAATCATTTATACAAATCAGTTTCCTATTCTTCAAGAATATATTAATCAAGAATTTATTAATTAAGAGCCCTAGAGTTTGCTAAGGCAAACTCTAGGGTGCTCCTTATTTATATTGTCTCATCTTCAATTAAGTTAATTCTTCTAATATGTCTGTCATCATTGGAAAATGGTGTATCTAGAAAGGTGTCAACAATTTTTAGCGCAACACCAGGTCCAATAACTCTTCCTCCCATTGCTAAAATATTGGCATTGTTATGTTCTCTTGTGGCTTGTGCAGTAAAACATTCATTACAAAGAGCAGCTCGGATCCCTTTTACTTTATTCGCTGCAATAGAGATGCCAATTCCCGTACCACAGATTAAGATTCCAAACTCACATTCCTTGCTTACTACTGCTTCTGCCACCTTCCTAGCATAAACCGGATAGTCACAGGAATCTTTCGTATACGTTCCAAAATCCTTATATTCTATTTTACGCTCCTCTAAATGTTTCTTCACTTCCTGCATTAAACCCAAACCGCCATGGTCACATCCTAACGCTATCATATATTTTCCTCCTCGTTGAGTTTATAAACTGTTTTTTTCACTAATCTTGCTAATTCAACGTAACACTCCTCGTAGTCAATTAGTGTACCACCATATGGATCAGTTACATCACCATTCTCTCCTACAAATTCCTTAATTGTATATACATTATCTGTATAATCAAACATTTCAACAATATTATTTTTCTGCTTTTCCGTCATAGTAAGAATTAACGTATTCTCATCAATGTCAGAAGCCTTTAATTGTTTAGAAATATGCCCCTCTAGTTCTAAGTTATGACTTTTCAAAACTGTTTCAGCTTTCGGATTAGATGGCTCAGGAAATAATACAACCAGCCCTCTGGATATCACCTTAATATCGTTGTTTGTTTCAAGGCTTTTGTATATGGTAGCTGCCATAGGGCTTCTGCAAGTATTACCGGTACACACGAATATCACTTTTTCATATTTAATCATACTAACCTCGCTTTTCAGACAGTCACTTTATGATAGCCTGCAGCTTTTAGCAGACGGTTCATAATAGCTTGTCCAAGTTGATTGCTTTCAAAGCTTTCCGTATATATAAATTCCGTTCCTTCCTTGTCAAAACTTCTTAAAATATCAAATAACCGATTCGCTATTGTATCTTCATCACTTCTTGATCCAATTCTTTTTACTGTTCCATAAGAATAGGCATCAAAGGTTTCATCTGTAGCAATAATTCCTACTTTATACCCTTCCTCTTGTTTCTCTCCTGCTATTTTATTAATTGCCTGCACCACTGCTTCATTGTTTCCTTCATAGATTGTAAGCTGCCCTTTTGGTGCGTAATGTTTATACTTCATTCCCGGAGCTTTCGGTACGATAGACGGATCTGATATGGTAGATAATACAGCCTTATCAACCGCAATTTTACCTACCACTGCTTCTATCATTGGAACCGTAATATATCCCGGCCTTAATAACACAGGAACGGGACCTGTAATATCAATAATTGTTGACTCTAGTCCAATTTCCACACTACCACCATCGATGATCATGTCAATTCTCCCATCCATATCTTCGATAACATGTTCCGCTTTTGTTGGACTTGGTCTTCCGGATATATTTGCACTTGGAGCCGCTATATAAGCTCTCGTCTGACGGATCAACTCGTATGCAATTGGATGTGAAGGCATACGTATTGCAACTGTGTCTAATCCCCCGGTTGCGCTATAAGGCACTATCTCACTCTTATGAAATATCATCGTCAGGGGTCCCGGCCAGAATGCTTCCGCTAATTGATATCCAATCTCAGGACAATCTATCGTTAATTCCTTCAATGCACCCAAATGGGCGATATGGAGAATTAATGGATTGTCAGAAGGACGGCCTTTCGCTTCATATATTTTTCTAGAAGCTTCTTTATTCAAACCATCTGCACCCAAACCGTAAACGGTCTCGGTGGGAAATGCAACTAACCCGCCTTGTTTTAATATTTCAACTGCTTCCTCTAATTGATCCGGCAAAATGTTATCACTGTCTATTTTAATTATCTTAGTTTTCATTGTAACTCCTGTCTGTCACTTTGGTACACTAAATAATTATATCACTTATGCCTTATGTTTTCCATATCAATTTTGAATTACTCCGGTTTGCATATTCAATCTGCCATATTTTTGTTTATGTAGGTCATCATTCCAAGATGAATCGACCAGGCGAGTTTCTCCTGATAATCCTCATCTATGAGCAAATCTGCCTCCTGATAATTAGATAAAAATCCGCATTCCACAATAACAATTGGTATTTCAGTCTTTTTTAACATATAATAATTTTCATTGGCTTTTGCAACTCTTTTATTGCCATCCTGCAGACTTTTTTTCAATTGTTCCTGCATAATCTCTGCATATTGCTTACTTTGAGCCGAATTTCCATAGTAAAACACCTGGGCTCCCTTAATACTTTCACCAGTGTAACTGTTCTGATGAATACTTACGGCAATTAATGCACCACTGTTGTTGATGATTTCCACACGTTTTCTCATATCCGCCGCTTTTTTATTGGAATCACTCTCTGAATAGAGCCCTCTGTCATCTTCGCGGATCATTATTACATTAATATCATTTAATTCAAGCATTTTCTTTAACTTTAATGCTATATTTAAATTAATATCTTTTTCAAGGGCATTATTAATACCGACTTTACCTGGATCTTTACCGCCGTGCCCAGCATCAATAATTACTGTAATTTTTTCCTTTGCATTAAGTGAAACCGCTTCCGTCACTTCAGTTACATTTGTTCTTCTAAGAAAAAAAACAGATACGCATACCATTATCAAAAACAGAATATGAAATAATTCATTTCCGTGGATTCCTTTCTTAAGCATATCTCTCACCTTTAAGCATAATTACTATATTCTATGAAAGGAATCCCCTATGTATGAATTTTCAGTTTTATAAATTACCTTTGTATCGGCGTTTATTTTGTTTGATTTCTTAATCAATTTAATTCACATATTTAATAATAATATTCCAAATGCTTTCTTTTTCTAATCCAAGCTTCCAACCTGCAATACCCGCGACTTCCGCCTGGTCTATTAATTTCAATTTAGCTTCGATGGATTCTTCTTCCTCCAGCCATATTTTATAAAGGCTACCATCTTTTTCATACTCTCCATAGTATTGGCCAGCTGCTTCATCCCATACTGGCTCAACTCCATTATTTCTTAACAGCTCTTCCCCATAAGACATTGCATATGCGTCCGACGTAACTTTTACACTTCCATTCTCGGGTGTTTCCTTCCATAGTCTGGTGTAAAAAGGAATTCCAATAATAACTTTATCTCCTGATACCATCTCTAATGTATCCTCAATGCCTTCTTTTACGAAATTAATTGAAGCTACAGAACCGCTGACATCTGATCCGCCATGGTGCTCATCATATGCCATTATGATAACATAGTCTGCGACAATTCCCTGTTCCGTAATATTGTAATAAGCCGAATACTCCTTTGGTACATAGTTATCAATTGATAGTACAATGCCATTATTTCTACATTTTACAGAAAGTTCTCTTATAAACTGAATAAAGTTTTTTCCATTTTCTAATGTAATTCTTTCAAAATCTACATTTATTCCATCCAGATTATATTTAATTGCTGCTGCAATTAACTCATTGGTAAGCTTTTCCCTCCTAGAAGTGTAAGAAAGCACTTCCAGCATGTCAATATTTGGGTCAAAATCGTCCACCAGGGCCCAAACTTCAATACCAAGGGAGTGTGCACGTTCTATATAAGTTTCACTTGCTAAGGATGAAATTGTTCCCTCATTACTATTTACTTTATACCAGGTAGGAGATATGGTCGTCACGCCTTTTGTCTTCTCAAGCAAACTCATTAACCCGTTATTTGCATCCGTATTCGTTACCTGATGCCATACTAAGTTAATCGTTTCATCTTTCGTTATGCTGGTATATTCCGGTTCCTGATAATCACTTTCTACGGCATCGTAAAAAGACTCGGAGATATATTTTGTCTTTACATATCCAATAATTCCATCTACCGTTATTACCTTACGAAAGCCTTTTTTAACAACTTCACTGGTATCAATATAGGTTAGTAAGTCTTCCGGTTTAAGTTCTACCAAAATATCACTTTTTATATCCGGTTCATATCTTAATTGCGTTGCTTTTTTCACAGTGGAGAATAAATAATCCCCCCATTTATATTGTACAACTATGCGATTCGGTGCTTCATAAAACTCATATCTCATATCTGAGTACAATGCTACAAAGTCAAGCGCAACGTACGCCTGATCACCGTCGGTTTTTACAATCTCGTAGTCTAATTCTTTTTTACTTTTATTTATAAGATACTCTTTACTTCCAACTTCGGTTCGTATGATTTCCGTAGGTGTCGTATAGATAAGAATATTTTCATTGGCATCCCAATAAAAACGTTGATTGAACTTTTCAACAATTGTTTCATAATCCAGATATACTACTCCATCTGACAGCAATCCCTTTTGTTCATAAATCTCGTCCTGTAAGATAACTAAGACTTCCTCTTCCTTGATTTTATAATATTCAGACAGCTCCATAACTTTATCACTTGGTGTGAATAATTTTATAAGAAAGACTGCAATTACTATAATTATGATTGCCAGGACAATACCTGCTCCAATCACGGCCTGTTTTGTCTTCTTGTCCATACCGTACCTCCTACTGTTTCTTTCTAAAGACCTTCTAATATTATAGCATTGAAAATCATTATCGTCATTATGAAATTCACTATTTGTCGTAAAAAGTATAAAACAGAATATGCCTGATATAAAAGAGTCAAAAAAGAGCAGGCATTGCACATGGTACAACACCTGCTTCATACTCTAATGTCTTTTGTTTATAGACCGTGGGAATCCATCAAACAAAAAGAGAAAGCACTTTTCCCGTATTGAGCTATTTATCTCTGCCCAATTCCCTGTAATTACATTATATTATTATTGGGAGTATAGTTGCCAAAAAGTATTGAGGATATTTATTCTTTCGGCCTGATATAATATAATTAATTAACCCTTCCGTTTCTTAGTACTTGCGAAAGCTACTAAATGTAGTGGTTTTATTTTAGTGCTATTGATTGGTTATTTTATTCATTCTATTGATTATGCTTTTAATTAGTGCTTTTAATTAGTGCTTTCATTAATGCCTTCATTAGTGCTTTCATTAGTGCTTTGAATAGTGTTTTGAATAGTGCTTTTATAATGGAAATGTAATCTTTGCACCAAAGATGCAAACAGTTTTGTTTCTTTTGTTTCTTTTGTTTCTATTATTTAGTTTTGGATAAGAAGGTAAGCCGTGATATGTTATACTCAAACCCAAATAAAACATTTCCATTATTTATTTTAAAATTTGTTGAAAAAACTGTATAGCAGTCGCTGATAAAGCATAAGGGTCTGGTTGGTTCGGTATTCCTTGTATTTTTCTGCCTAATTCTTTAGCAATAATTTTTAAATCACTGTTACCTGCAAAAGGCACGGCATAGATCCACTGATCACTTTGCCTTAAATGAACTGTATGTTTTATAAACTTATCCAGTTCCTGTCTCTTCCATAGAGCCATACTACTTATGATAAATTTACGGTCGCAACGTTCAAACTCACTTTTCCCATTTGTAAAATCAGAACCCAGATCCAGAATTACACAGTCATATCGGTCACCGATTATCTCACCTATCCTCTTGTTCGATACACTTTTATAATAAGTAACCTTGTGCAATACAAAAGAATCTTGATGAGCATCCATATCTTCTTCTCTGATTTCCTGCAGACATCGAATCTCATTCTGAGGATGGCATTCAATATAAGCTGTTTTGCATCCTAAGTACCAGCTTGCATACCCGGCTAGCATTAAGCAAAAGTGTGTTACACCAGCACCTCTATGTGTACCAATTACGCCAATAACTAATTTACCCTGAAATATTCCCATAGCGGTTGTTCGTTTTTTTAGTATCGGTAATCGCTTCAATTTAGTCACCTTTCCTTAAAATTCTAATAACTCTTCCATAAATTCTGCAATAGATTCATTATATTTTGACTGAAAGGGATTCGGTTCATATGGAATTCGGTAACAGGCAAGTCCTTCCATGGATTTTACTACTTCTCTGAATCTCCTGCCCTCTATAAAGTTATAGAGGTATTTGACTTCAATGGAGCTGCTTACCAGTTTAAGTGCTTCCTCTGTTTCGTCTAGTTCCCATTCTTTCGCTCCTGATACTAGTAATTTTATATCTGCTTTTAAAAAATCTTCCGCATTCAGGTTTGTTAACCGCCCATAATCAAAAATATTCACATTATAATCAGCACTGTTATAAGTACAGCTTGAATGATAAGAAGGTATCATGTCACATCCATATATTCTGTAAATATTGTTCTTTGCAGTATTACCTTGATGCCGTTTTACTATTCTATAGATATGATGGGTATCATTTTTCTCTATGTATAAGCTTTTGTAGTTAATTGACGAAAAATAGGTGGTTAACATAATTGCAAGATGCGTTGTTCCAATTCTTACTGATGTACCTGCAACTGCAATACATATGGATGTTCTTGAGTTAGCCCTTTTCCATTTACGGGACTTGTTTAATTCTAATAAATTATTTTTCAAAGCTGAAATCGCCTGGTAACGAAAAGATGGATAGAAATGAAGGCATTTCCTTATGATGCGAAGAAGTTCTTTAGAATGTGGTTTAATTTGATGCTTGTTTAATTTCCTTTGGGAAACTTGGTCATAACCGCTGCCTGTTGCCATGAAATATAATAGTGTTCCGACTCCATAAACATCCGTACGTTCATCTGGCTTACTTCTACTATATAGCTCAGGAGCTGCAAACCCGTTTGTTCCAAGAGAATATTTTCTTCCATTCATATTACTTTTATATCCTGCTGCACCAAAATCAATTAGCTTTACTGTATTATTATCAATGATAATATTCTCAGGATTTAAGTCTAAATATAAAATAGGATTGTCTAAAGAATATAGATGTTGTAATAGTTCACAAATTTGAATTGTATAACAGATAATAAGATTCTCTGGAATATGCTTTTTTTGCTTCATAAGCATTTTTAATGACTGTCCCTCTATATATTGTTCTATGATATAAGAGTTATGCGCGTCCTCTTCAAAGTCATATATAATTGGAACAAGGGAGTGATTTAGATCTTTTAAGATATGTGCTTCTTTTAGTAATTGTTCATGTAAAATACTATTCTTACTGATTCGTTTAATTGCTCTTAGGACATTTAACTTAATATGTTCTGCCAGATAGACTTCTGAACTTCCCCCACGACCCAGCAACTTTATAACTTTATATTTACCAAACCATATAAGGTTTTCCATTTTCTCCTTTCCTATTAGAATCAAACAATTTATTTCTCAAGTCATCCTATTTACTATTATAACCATTTTGTTATTTTTTTCAACATTTTTCTGCATGGCTATTTAACCAATCTTTTACTCAGAATTTTAGTTAAAATTCAAATTATTTCAATGTTGTTTTATGGGAAATTCGGTAAATAATTATTATATCTTTAATAAATTATCATATTGACTTTATATAATAATTAAATTATACTTTGTTTACAACATAGCCTTACGGTTAGACTTATAGTATGTTGCGTAGCTAATTGATAGCAGTCAGGCCAGCACATAGAAAAGGATGTGATTCTATGAAGATAGAGAAAATTAGCGATAATCAAATTCGTTGTACATTAAACAGAGATGATTTAGTAGATCGTGAGTTACGTATTAGTGAACTTGCTTATGGAAGTGAAAAAGCAAAGGCCTTATTTCGAGATATGATGCAGCAAGCAAATTACGAATTCGGTTTTGAAGCCGAAGATATACCTTTAATGATAGAAGCAATACCAATATCACCGGAAGTTTTGATTTTAGTGATAACCAAAGTGGAAGATCCTGATGAACTGGATACCCGCTTTTCTAAATTCTCACCAGATGCCGATGATTTTGCAGACTTAGATGAGGACGAAGATGAAGATCCCTATGCAGATGAAATCATTAATAGTTTTGGTCACATTGAAGATTTCTTAGGCGAATCAGGTGACGAAGGAAAAGATGATTTTGTCCCTCTTGCAGATTCACTTGGATATAAAAAAGAGAAGGAATTAAAGCCAGAGAAAGAAACCACTGAGAGTATCTCTATTCAAACTAATTTGCTGAAAGTGTACACCTTCCGTTCTCTTAACGAGGTAATTAAGTTAGCAAGCTTAATACAAGGATTCTATAGCGGCATTAACAGTGTATATAAAGATCCGGTAAGTTCTTTATATTATTTAATCCTTAGTAAATCCGAACATACTCCTGAAGAGTTTAATAAGATATGTAATATCATTTCTGAATATGGTAAAGCAGAGCGTTCAACTTATGCAAGCCCATATTATTATGAAGAACATTTTGATGTAATCGTGAAGAACAAAGCTATTCAGATTTTATCTGATATGTAATACAAGGTGCCTATATGAGTTTATATAGCATCAAAAATGGTTAGGCCCATTCCCGGTGCCTAACCATTTTTTTGTATGGTCTGTAGCAAAATTAATTTTATAACAGACCTAATTTTATTTATTGTTTTGTAGCAAGGTATTCATTAATAGTTGCCAATAATTGTTCAGCATCCATACCATGAACCATTGCAGCCTCTTCTAAAGTTTCACCCTGTGAAGATGGACATCCAATACAGTGCATTCCAGATGCTAATAAAATTGGAATAATCCCTTGATCTACGCTAATTGCTTCCGCAATTGTCATGTCTTTATCTACTACTTGAGCCATGTGATAACCTCCTTGATTTATCTATCATAAGATAATTATTATTCTTTAACACGAAGCGCATTCCTATGCGCCGCTGTTGCTTCTTCATTATAATCCTTGTTCTCTTATACGTCAAGACTGATTCCCACCAACTTCACTTATTAATAATTAATATCAATTATATAGAAATTTAAGTATAAATTTTTATACTATTATGAAGTTTCTCTTGTGTTTTTATATGTCTTGTATTAAAATAAAAACGGAAACTAGAAAGAGGAGGATTGGTACCATGGCATATAAAATTTCTGATGAATGTATAAGCTGCGGCGCATGCGCTAGCGAATGTCCTGTAGAAGCAATTTCTGAAGGAGCAAGTCATTTTGAAATCGATGCAGATGCTTGTATCGACTGTGGCTCTTGTGCAGCTACCTGCCCAACAGGCGCAATTGAAGCTTAATGATATTCCAAGCAAATGGGGTCGTTATTGTAACGACCCCATTCTTTTTATTTCTTAAAAAATCGTTTCTTCTTTTTTACACCTTTTGATACTGCATATTCCGCCCTGCTGCTTTGCAGTTCCCGAAGTGTTCTGTCAAATTGCTTAAATCGCTCTTCTTCCCGCTCTTCCTTCATTCGAATTAAATAGTCCATCTCTTTAATGACACTAGCAGATACAGCTTCACTAATATTATCTGACATAGTATCTGTACTCTCCTGCAATACATTTCTTATGAGATTCGTCATAATCTCTCGAAACTGTTCTAATTTTTGCGGCTGATTCTCGGGCGTAGCTTGCCTTTTGTTATTCTCACTTCCTTCTATAGGAATAAAATTCATGCTGCCCTCTTGTATCAGTATATCCTGCTGTTCCCCTATCCACTCTTCCCCATCCGCATCCTTGGTAGTCGTATCAGAATTATTTAATTTTTGTATTTGCGGCAATAGCATCTTTATGGCGCGTAACTGATACCCTTTTTCTTTTAACACTTTCACTGCTTTTAGAAGTTCAATATCCTCTTCCCTATAATATCTGTGCCCCATTTCATTCCTTAGTATATGTAATTCAAGCTCCTCCTCCCAATATCGCAAGGTATGCTGCTCAACATCGATTTTTTTTGAGGCATCCGATATAATGTAACGAATTTCTCCCATAAGTCTTCCTCCTCTGTTGTTTTTTTACATTGCTTTTATTATAACATAGGCATGTCCTAATGCAATATGGTTTTACCACCTTCTAAAGGAACTTGTCGACACGTAATTCCACCAGTTTACAGCTTCTCTAAGCCTAAGACACAATACTACAGCAAGCTGCATCCTATGACATAAAAGAGGAAGATGATTTCAAATGAATGTGTAAGCACACCTGTCACCTAGTAGCATTTCCATATAGTGTGAGAAGCCTGTGCATTGAAAATAATGCACAGGCTTCTCACACTGCAGAACTGATTATTTATAATATATGATTTAAATATCAATAGTCTTACATAAATTAATTATCTCTCTAAATTTGCAAACTTGGTAAACTGCGACAGCCAAGCAAGTTTTATCGTTCCCGTTGGACCATTTCTTTGCTTACCGATAATAATTTCTGATATTCCAGCTTCTTCAGAATCACGGTTATAATAGTCATCACGGTAAATAAACATAACAACGTCAGCATCTTGCTCGATAGCACCAGATTCTCTAAGATCTGATAACATAGGTCTCTTATCCGGTCTCTGTTCAACCGCACGGCTTAACTGTGATAAGGCGATGACCGGCGCACTAATCTCTCTGGCCAGTGCTTTTAGGGAACGGGAGATCTCTGAGATTTCCTGCTGTCTTGATTCCGACTTTTTACTGCCTGACATCAACTGTAAGTAGTCAATGATAACAAGCCCCAAATTATTCTCAAGCTTATATTTTCTGCATTTAGATCTAAGTTCTCCAATGGAAATACTTGATGTATCATCAATAATTAAATTAGAATTACCGATTGCTCTGGCACTTTCCACTAATTTAAGCCAGTCATCATCGTTTAGCTCACCGCTTCGGATTGCCTGGGAATCTACCTTGGAATGCATGGATAAAATACGCTTTACTAACTGGTCCTTTGACATTTCCAAACTAAAAATTGCGGTAGTAACATTACTTTTTAATGCCACATGTTCCGCAATATTTAATACAAAAGCTGTTTTACCCATGGAAGGTCTGGCTGCAATCAGAATCAGGTCAGAAGGTTGTAACCCTGCTGTTTTATAATCCAGATCATAAAAGCCGGTTGCTACTCCTGTTACACTTCCTTTATTCCTTGCTGCCGCTTCTATACTTTCCAACGAACGGAATACAATATCCTTGATACTAGTATAATCGCCTGCATTTCGTTTCTGAACGATATCAAATACTTTCTTTTCTGTATCTTCTAACAGTCCATCTATCTTATCCTTATCCAGATAACACTGGTTGGTAATGCTCTCTGTTACCTTAATCAGCTGCCTTAAGGTTGACTTCTCTTTTACGATATTAGCATAATATTTAACATTAGCAGAGGTAGGTACTGATGTAATTAAATCACGAATAAACTCAAGGCTGCAAAGCTCTGGCGGCACATCCTTCTCTTTTAGTTTGTTCTGAAGTGTTATTAAATCTACCGGTTGTCCTTCATTAAAGAGTTCAATCATAGCATCAAATAAGACACCATATCTCTGCTGATAAAAGTCTTCCCCTGTAATAATTTCTGATGCGGCAACAATAGCATCCTTATCCATAATCATGGAACCAATCACTGATTGTTCCGCTTCCGGATTATTGGGAAGTACTTTTTTTATAAATGCCTCATCCATCTACCCTTCCTCCTAAAACATGTCTCTTTATTTTTACCTTTATTGTTCACTTACCTTTACTTTTAACTCTGCACTCACCTGTGGATGTAACTTAACAGGAACTGTATGCATTCCTACGGTCTTTATTGGATCTGTTAACTGTAGTTTCTTCTTATCAATATCATAGCCAAAGTCACTTTTTAAAGCAGTTGCAATTTCTTTGGAAGAAACTGAACCGAAGGTTCTTCCTCCCTCTCCTGCTTTAATTTTCACTTCGATCGTTTTACTTTCTAATTCTTTGGCAAAAGCCTTCGCTTCCTCTAAGATTTCTTTTAATCTTTTTTCTTCTGCAGCTTTTTGTAATTTTAGATCATTTAGATTTTTAGACGTAGCTTCTAATCCTAATTTCTTAGGCAATATAAAATTTCTGGCATAACCATCACTGACATTTACCAATTCACCTTTTTTACCTAATGATTTTACATCCTGTGTTAATATTATCTGCATTGTATATCTCCTTTCAAGATAAATAGCGATTTACCTTTTGCTATATTAATTTTCAAATATACTTAATTTCACTGTTATTAGTTCTTGTTGCTTTCTTACACTATAAATCCCCTTCACGAGTCATACTTGCAAGAGTTGATTTTAAATTATAGATTGCTTCGGCTATGGTGCAGTCAGTAAATTGGGCTCCCGCCACACTCATATGACCTCCGCCGCCTAGCCTCTCCATAATTAATTGAACATTAACCTCATCAATGGAACGGGCACTTAAAAATATCTTACCATTAAAATCTGTCAGTACAAATGACGCCCTTATATTAGCGATATTCAATAATTCATTGGCTACTTGTGCTGCTAATACCGTAGGGCTGTTAATGCCTTCGCTTGAGCAGACGGTAATTGCATAATGATCAAGATATACTTCGGTTCCACTAATTGCTTCTGCTTTTGTCTTATATTCGTCCATATCGCTACGAAGTGACTTACGTATGCGGGTAACATCTGCACCGCTTCTTCTAAGAAATGCAGCTGCTTCAAAGGTTCTCACACCTGTTTTCGTAAGAAAATTATTTGTATCAATCATAAGACCGGCATACAAAGCATCTGCCTCCGACTGCTTGAGTTTTAATCCCTCACTGATATACTGTAGTATCTCTGCTACCATTTCACTGGTGGAAGAAGCAAATGGTTCAATATAGGATAAAGCCGGGTTCTCTATTGCCTCTCCGGTTTGTCTGTGGTGGTCAAAGATAACCACAGTTTTCGTCATATTTAATAATTGTGGGCATTCTGTATAACTTGGTCGATTCACATCTACAATAACTAAAAGCGTGTTATTATCCACACATCCTAAAGCCTGTTCGCTATTAATAAACATATCTTCCTCATAATCCGGATTATTAAGGAATCTTTTCATAATTGGACGAACTGAAGTTGTTACTTCATTGATAACTATGTTGGCTTTTTTATTCAGTGTTTTAGCAATACGGTAGATACCGATGGCAGCACCAAAAGAATCTACATCTCCAATGGCATGACCCATAATGACGACTTTATCTTTGCCTTCTATAAATTCTTTAAATGCATGGGCCTTTACTCTAGCCTTAACCCTTGTATTTTTCTCTACTTGAACGCTCTTGCCTCCAAAGTAAAGGAGTCTATCCATATCTTTAATAACCGCCTGATCGCCACCTCTTCCTAACGCCAGGTCAATTGCTGCTCTCGCATACTCATAACCTAGCATATAAGATTCTGTGTTAATACCGATACCGATACTTATAGTAATTGACATGTCATTGCCAATGTTTACAGCACGTACTTCTTCTAAAATGCTAAATTTATTACTCTGTAGTTGTGTCAGGTGTTTTTGCTTAAACATAAAAATATATTTATCTTTTTCAATTTTCTTTATGATTGCATCGATACCCTGCATGTATTTATTGATTTTACGGTCTACCAATGCAATTAACAGAGAACGTCTTACTTCATCTATACTTTCTAAAGCTTCTTCATAATTATCTATATAAAGGAGGCCGGTAACCATCTTCTGATCAAAGTTTTCCTTAGACAAGGAAATAATTTCAGTCACATCATATAAATACATTGCAATCAAACTATTATTCTCATTTAAAACTGCATCCTCGTCCTGAAATCCCCAGGAGAAGTCCTCATAGAAATCCGGTACTGCAACTCTTCGTAAGAGTACTCTAAAATGTTTATCCTTCTTTTCAACCTTTATTTCTACATCTTCCATGTTTTGTGGAAATAAAGTTGCAGTAATCTCAGGAAATACGTTATATATAAATCTTTGTTCCAGTTTTCGGTTCCCCAAAATGTCCTGAAACTCATCATTTCCCCACAGCATTCTTCCTTCATAATCTAGAACTGCATAAGGCAAAGCCATATCTTTTAAGAGCTTTTTCTGCACCTGCCCATAATCAGCCGCAAATCGAACAAGTTCTCCAATAATCTTAGGTCGCTTCATAATGTATAAAAACATGCTAATAATAATATACAAAATGACAAAGAATGTCATAACAAGTCCAGCGTGCTTGTCTACTAGAAACGTTGCTATATTCATTAAAATTAGCAGAAGTGACAGCCAAATGGGCCATAGCAAATATACTTTCATGGCTCCTTTTATATTAATCATCCTTCTCATTTTGCCCATATCCTTCCCAAATCAAGAAACTCTCTTGGAACACAATTCGTTTTAACATACATTATATCATTTTTGTGCGGTTAGTTAAAGACTTTTTTCAATGCAATTAATTTTATGCATTTTTATTACTAGGCTCTCCTCCTAAGTAATTCAGTAAAAATAAGCCGCTACACAACAAAAGTCATGTAACGGCTATTTCTAACTCATATGCAAATCGTGTAAAAGTCGTGTAAATCACTTTACCAAACCACTACAACCCTTGATTTTACTGAGATTAATCCATTGTGTAAGGCATTAATGCGATATGTCTTGCTCTCTTAATTGCTACAGTAAGAGCTCTCTGATGTTTTGCACAGTTTCCTGTGATTCTTCTAGGAAGAATTTTACCTCTTTCAGATACATATCTCTTTAATTTGTTAACATCTTTATAATCAATACCTGTATGATTTTTGTCAGCGCAGAATACACATACTTTCTTTCTTCTGCGAGGGGTTCTTCTCCTCATTGGAGAATCGCCTTTATCGTTTCTGTCAAAACTTTTATTAAACGCCATTGCTTTACCTCCTTATCCGATGAAATACAATAATTTATAATTAATGTATTGTTTAAATTATTCTTAATGCGTTAATTAAATGGTAATTCCTCATCAATGCCGTCAGGTATGTTCATGAATCCATCGCCTGCTGCCTGGCTAGGTGCTGGTCTGGATGTCTGCTGAAATCCTGAATCGCCATTGGAAGACTTACTTTCAGCAAATTCTTGATCTTCAACAACTACTTCAGTTGTATAAACCTTTTGACCCTCTTTATTGGTATAACTACCAGTCTGGATTCTTCCGGTTACTACAAGCTTCGTACCTTGTTTTAAATATCTTTCCGCAAATTCAGCACTTTTTCCAAAAGAAACACAGCTGATAAAATCAGCTTCCTGTTCACCTGGTCTCTTAAATCTACGGTCAACTGCTAAAGTATATCTTGCAATTGCTAAGGAATTCTCTCCTTGAGAGTATCTAACTTCTGGGTCTCTTGTAAGACGGCCCATTAACATGACTTTATTCATATTAAGG